>JBMYQZ010000273.1:0-7253 GCA_049601855.1 Limisphaerales bacterium
GGGCGTGAGGTTCACATATTCAACGAGACCGGTTCCACCAATGATGTGATCGAAAAACTGGCCCGCGATGGCGCGAAGGAAGGCGTCGTGGTGTTTGCTGAATCACAAAGTCGGGGTCGCGGGCGGATGGGCCGCAGATGGTTGTCGCCTCCACGTAAAGGACTTTGGTTCTCGGTATTGCTGCGTCCGCAGATGCGACCGCAGGCCGTGACGCGGATCACGGTGGCGGCAGCGGTGGCCCTGAGCCGGGCGTTGCAGCGCGTGGCGGGTTTGTCGCCGGAGATCAAGTGGCCCAATGATATCCATCTGGATGGACGCAAGGCGGCGGGAATTCTCACGGAACTGAATGCCGAGGTTGATCGGGTGAAATACGTCATCCTGGGAATCGGGTTGGATGTGAACCTGGCTGAATCGGATCTGCCGGAGGATCTGCGGCAGATCGCCACCTCGGTAAGAATTGCGAGTGGCCGGAAAATCGATCGACCGGGGTTTGCGGCCATTGTGTTGGAGGAATTGGACGCGGTCTATGCGCGGCTGGGCGATGCCGAATTCCCGGCCGTGGCCGAGGAATGGGAACAGCAGTGCATCACACTCGGCAAGAACGTCGCCATCACGATCGGCAATCGTGAGATTCGCGGGCGGGCCGAATCTCTCGATGAGGATGGTGCCTTGATGGTTCGCACTTCCCACGGTCAACTCGAACGAATCGTCGGCGGCGACGTGCTTCTCGAAAAATGATCCTGCTCATCGACATCGGCAATACGCACATTCACCTCGGCATCGGGAACGCGGAACGCGTGATCGATACCACGGATATCGCCACGCACGGACCAACCATTGCGGAACTGAAGGAGAAATTGCAGGGACTTTGCAAACTGCCACCGACCGCCGCCGTGGTCTGCAGTGTGGTGCCCGATCGGACTTCCGCCGTGCAGATCGCCCTGCGACAGTGCTTCGACCTGTTTGCCACTGAATTGAATCATTCGACGGTGAAAGGTGTCGGCGTCGATTATCCTCATCCGGAAACGATCGGTCCGGATCGCTTGGCCAACGCCATTGCCGCCAAGGCGCGCTTGGGTACACCGACCGTCGTGGTGGATTTTGGAACGGCGGTTACTTTCGATGTGGTCAATCGACGTGGCAATTATGTGGGGGGGATCATTGCGCCGGGCATTGCCGCGATGACGGATTATCTGCATGAAAAGACCGCCTTGTTGCCGCGCATTCAGATTGTTGAACCGGAGAAGGTAATCGGTTTCAGTACAGAGGCGGCCATGCTTTCCGGCGCGGTGCACGGCTACCGTGGACTCGTCCGCGAACTTCTTCACAAGTTGAAGGAAGAGTTGGACGTGGCTGAGTTGAACGTCCTGGCCACCGGCGGTTATGCCGATCTGATCGCCAAAGATCTCTCTGAAATTCAATCCGTTGACCCTCACATCACCCTCGACGGTCTCCGTCGTTTTCACCTATGCGAATCCTGACAGTCATCCTCGCCTCTTCCTTTGTTCTTCAAGCCGCTCCGAAGAATGTCGATTGGCCGGTGTATCTCGGTGGCAAGGAACGAAATCTCTACTCCACGCTCGATCAGATTGATCGCAGCAACGTCGATAAACTCAAGGTGGCGTGGACCTACGACACCGGCGAGAAGGGTGGATATCAGGCCAACAATCTGATTGTGAGCGGGATTCTCTTCACGCCCACGGCAACCCGCAAGATCGTTGCTCTCGATGCCGCGACGGGAAAAGAGAAGTGGACTTGGGATCCGGCCAACGAACACGCCGGCGTAGGCCGTGGTCGTCAGCGAGGATTGGTCTACTGGCAGAATGAGAAAGGCGGCGAGAAACGCCTGCTCACAGGTGTCCGGGGACATCTTTTCGCCGTGGATCCGATGAGCGGCAAGACCATCCGCAGTTTTGGAACGAACGGCTCGATCAGCCTTGGCTCCGGGCTGAATACGCCCGGGGTGATCTATCGCGATATGGTGATCGTTGGTGGTGTCGGAGGCAAAGGCGCCGTCCGCGCCTACGATGTGCGCACCGGTAAACAGCGTTGGATCTTTCACCTCATCCCCCGTCCAGGCGAGGTTGGCCACGACACCTGGCCGGCGGAGGCATGGCAAACCGCGACCGGTTTGATGCCGTGGTGCGGCCAATCACTCGATGAGAAACGCGGTATCGTCTATGTCGCGACGAAGACGGCCGAGCCTGATTTCTACGGCGGTCGGCGCCACGGCAAGAATCTCTTCGCCAACTGCATCCTCGCGCTGGACGCCAAGACTGGCAAACGCATCTGGCATTTTCAGATCGTCCACCACGATCTCCTGGACAAGGACCTGCCGTGTCCTCCGGTGCTGCTCACCGTGACGCACAGGGGGAAAAAGATCGATGCTGTCGCGCAAGGGTCCAAACACGGGTTGTTGTTTGCGTTCAATCGAGTTACTGGTGAACCCCTTTGGCCGATTGAGGAACGGCCGGTGCAGCAGTCGACTTTGCGCGGTGAAAAGGCCTGGCCGACCCAGCCGTTCCCGACCAAACCCGCTCCGCTCATGCGCCAGCGATATACCGAAGCGGATGCCTCCAACATTTCACCCGAGGTTTATCAGCTCACGCTGGATCGTATTCGGGCTTCGCCGAACTTTGGGCCCTTTCCTGCGCCAAGCCTGAACGAAACGGTCATGTTCCCCGGTTACGATGGCGGCATGGAGTGGGGCGGGGGAGCCGCGGATCCGGATGGGATCTATTACGTGAACATCAACGAGATGCCTTGGCTCCTACAGATGATCGAGACCCGACGTGCGGATGGCACCAAGCTCATTCCCGGCGAGAAGGACTACATGATTTACTGTGGCGCCTGCCATGGACTCGATCGCAAGGGCAATGCCCAGATGCAATTCCCGCCGCTCCACGATATCGCCAAGCGCAAGACGCGTGCTGAGATCGAAACGGTCACGCGCAACGGTGGTGGTCGCATGCCCGGTTACCAGACCATGCCCGAAGCCCGACGTGCTGCGATCATCAACTATGTAGTCAACAACGGGAGTCCGCCGGTGTCGGCTTCGCGTAATGAATCAGGTCTGCCGAAACCAAAAGCGCAGCAACCTCCCTCCTATGCGTTTGGCGGTTTCCGCCGCTGGCTTGATCCGAATGGCTATCCCGCGATCAAGCCTCCATGGGGGACGTTGAACGCGGTGGATCTCAACACCGGCGAGATTAAGTGGAAGGTCGTTCTTGGAGAATACCCTGAACTCACAGCCAAAGGTATTCCGCCCACCGGCACGGAAAACTATGGCGGCCCTTTGGTTACCGCCAGTGGACTGATCTTCATCGGCGCCACCGCCGATGAAACCTTCCGCGTCTTCGACAAGGAAAACGGGAAGGTGTTATGGAAAGCCAAACTCCCCTTCGGTGGCAACGCCACCCCGAGTACGTACATGGTTGACGGACGACAATTCGTCGTGATCTCCGCCGGCGGTGGCAAGTCCGGTCGCCCTGGTGGCGGCAAACTGGTTGCGTTCACTTTGCCCGATTAACGGAGCAGTCCCGTACTTTCGGCATCTTGCCGGGAGAGTTGCGCGTGGGTTGCAAGTGCGGTTGCCGGTGTCGGAGCTACTTCACAAACTGCTTGCGGTATTCGCCCGGCGTGATGCCGGTGACTTCGCGGAATCGTTTGGTGAAATGACTTTGATCGGTGAAGCCGGTCTCGGCGGCGATCTCGGCGAGTGAACGTGAACTGGTGGTGAGTCGTTGGCGGGCGGCTTGGACGCGGACGGTACGCAGATAGGCGGTGGGTGACATTCGCAGCAACTGGCGAAAGCGGCGGTTGAAGTGCGTGGCGGAAAGTCCTGCTTTGCGGGCCATTTCGGCCATCGAGATCGGTTCGGCAAAATGGCGTTCGATGTGGGTGACCACGGGAAGAAGTTCGTGCACGTGGCCGGCGAGCATTTCGGGTTCCTCAACGCGATACATCGCGCCGGCGATTCCCATCACGTCGCCGGCTGGCGATTGGAGCGGGGTCTTGGTGGATACATACCAGCGGGGATGGCGTTTGCGATCATGGACCAACCACACTTGGCCGGGCAGCGGTTCGCCGCTTTCCATCACGCGTTTGTCTTCACTGCGATAGGCTTCTGCCATCGCCGGTGGATGAAAGTCGCGATCGGTCTTGCCGATTGCTTCTGACTCGGTGGACAGTCCGTGATTCTCCAAAAACAACTGGTTTACCCGGACGAAGCGACCTTGGCGGTCCTTGGCGTAGAAATACGTCTGGGGCAGGCTGTCGAAGAGCCGGATGACCGATTCGGCCGTGGGGCAGCGATTGAAGAAGGCTTGTTGAAACGCATTGGCGTCGAATGTTGGCATGGTCAAAAAATACCAAGGCTTGGAAATCCCATTCAATACCGGCGTGAATGAAATCGTCATATTGCCACTCATGTTGTTTCCGCATCTCAGGCTCTGGACATTGGTGTCCGCGTTGGTTCTTGGCGCGGGGACGGTTGTGCCGGCGGCGGAACCATTGAGTTTCAGTCGCGATGTGCTGCCGGTCTTGTCGGAGAATTGTTTCAGTTGTCATGGCCCCGACGAATCCCATCGCAAGGCCGGACTGAGGTTGGATCGCAGGGGAGCAGCGGTTGAATCGGGAGCGATCGTTCCCGGCTATGCGGATAAGAGTGAACTCATCCATCGTATCGTCACGCGGGACGAGGACGAGCTGATGCCGCCACCGGATTCGCACAAGAAACCGTTGACGCCGCCGCAGGTGAAGACGCTCAAGCGTTGGATTGGTGAGGGGGCCGAATGGGGCCGGCACTGGTCATTCGAGAAACCGCGGCGTCCGGCGCCGCCGATTGCGGGCGGGCATCCGATCGACGCGTTTGTGCGGGCGCGATTGAAGGACGAAAATCTTGCGCCGGCCAAACGTGCACCCGCTCACACGCAATTGCGTCGGGTGTCCTACGGGCTTACCGGGCTGCCACCGTCGTTTGAGGAAATTGAAGCGTTTGCGACCGAACCGACGGATGACGCGTGGGAGCAGGCGATCGATCGATTGCTGGCTTCGAAGCATTTTGGGGAGCGGATGGCGATGTGGTGGTTGGATGCGGCGCGCTACGCCGACACCGACGGATACCAGGGCGATCGCACGCGAAACAATTGGCCGTGGCGCGAATGGGTGGTCGATGCGTTCAACGCGAACGAGGGATTCGATCGGTTCACCATCGAGCAGTTTGCCGGGGACCTGCTGCCGAATGCCACCGAACGGCAGAAGCTTGCGACCTGTTTTCATCGCAACCACATGACCAACGGTGAAGGCGGCCGTCATCCGGAGGAATCGCGGATCGACTACGTCATCGATCGCGTCAACACGATGGGGACCGTCTGGCTGGGCTTGACCCTGGGCTGCACGCAGTGCCATTCGCACAAGTTCGACCCGATCTCGCAGCACGATTACTACCGGCTCTTTGCCTTCTTCAACAGCATCGACGAGGACGGCAAGGCCGGGAGTGGTGCCAAGCCGTTCATGAAATACCAATCGCCGTATGCCGCGCGGGCGGTGAAGGAGGCTGGGGAATTCCTGAAGCAGGTGAAGCCGGTGCAGGATCGGGCCCGCAAGGATGCGGAACTGCGATTCAAACCGTGGTTGGAGAAGCAGGTTTTGGCAGTTTGCAGTGGTTTTACCTCATGGCATTCGTTGACGGCGAAACGACTGCACTCCGTGGAAGGAACGGTTCTGAAACAGGACGACGATGGCATCGTGACCGCGAGCGGTTTGAATCCTTTCCAGGACGACTATCACCTGCGTTCGCGGCCGGCGATCAGGCGGATCACCGGTTTGCGCCTGGAGGTGTTTCCGGATCCGGCGAACGCCGGGCGGGTTTCGCGGGGTGACAGCGGGAGTTTCATTCTGACCGATGTGAAACTGATGTTGCGCAAGGACGGCAGCTCGCAACTCGCGGATATCGATTTCGCTTCGGCGGTCGCTGACGTGGAGAAGAAGGTGAAAGGGCGGGCCTATGGAAACATCCGGGACACGCTCGATGATGACCCGCGCAACGGCTGGACGGTCGAGGCGAAGGAGAACACGAAGAAGCGCACCGGTGTGTTTGCATTGGCGGAACCCCTGGAATTGGCGGAGGACGAGGAACTGATCTTTGTGATGCTGCATCGCTCGACGATTGGAGACGGCAATATCGGTCGTTATCGCGTCTCGGTGACGGATCAGCCGGGCGCCGCGGTGCGCAACTTGAAGCCGATGCCGATGGCCTTGTTGGCGGAAGCCGGGGCGACGAACGAGGCAGGGGTGAGCGGGGATCTTCGCAAACAGTTGTTCGAACAGTTTCTGGTGGATGACGTGGATTGGCAGCGCAAGCTGGCGGCTTACGGCGCCGCCGGTTTTCAGCTCAGCGAGTTTAAGAAGGGAGCACAGGCTTTGAACGTCATGGTGCTGGCCGAACGCAAGGAACCGAGGGAATCCCACGTGCTCGTTCGCGGCGTCTGGGACAAGAAAGGCGACGTGGTGAAACCGGCGGTCTTGCCGACTATGTTTGAGCGGGCTGCCGCCGGTGACCAGACGCGGCTGGATCTGGCGGAGTGGTTGGTGTCCCGCGATCATCCGCTTACGGCTCGCGTGATTGTGAATCAGGTCTGGCAGTTGATGTTTGGCGCGGCCTTGGTGCGCACGCCTGAGGACTTCGGCTTGCAGGGGGAAGCGCCCACGCATCCGCGCTTGTTGGATTGGCTGGCCGTCGAGTTCATGGAGAGCGGTTGGGACGTGAAACACCTGATGAAGACGATTGCGATGAGCGAGACCTATCGCCAATCGAGTGTGGTGTCGCCGGAACTGCTCGAACGCGATCCCGAGAATCGTTTGTTGGCCCGGGCGCCGCGCTTTCGTCTGCCGAGCTGGATGATCCGCGATGGTGCGTTGAAGGCGGCGGGTTTGCTGAATTCGGCGATCGGTGGTCCGCCGGTGCGTCCGTATCAGCCGGTGGGTGTCTGGCGGGAGATGTTCATGGGACGCTTCACCTATCAACCGAGTGTGGGGCCGGCACAGTTTCGTCGGACCCTGTATGCCTTCTGGCGGCGTTCCAGCGCGCCGACTTTTCTCTTCGACAGCTCCCAGCGCCGGATGTGTGAAGTCCGGCCGCGGCGGACCAATACTCCCTTGCATGCTTTGACGCTGTTGAACGACACGTCGATGTTGGAGTCGGCGCGCCACATTGCAAGGAAGGGGGGGGTGAAGGCGATGTTCCGGACCGT
>JBMYQZ010000274.1:0-7237 GCA_049601855.1 Limisphaerales bacterium
TACGACATGTGCAAAGCCGTGGACAAGGAAATGCAGATCGGGGAGATCAAACTGATTTCAAAGACGAAGAAAGAACTCAATGGCTGAACAGAATATCAAGGTTGGCGTCATCACCGTTTCTGATCGCGCTGCTGAAGGCGAATACGAAGATCTCGGCGGACCCGAAGTCCGCAAGGCCGCCGAAGGCTATGGTTGGACGGTCGTGACAGAAAACATCGTGGCGGATCACAAACCGGCCATCCAACGCGCCATTCGCGAATGCCTGGCGAAAGAATGCGGTCTCGTCCTGACAACCGGAGGGACGGGAGTCGCACCGCGGGATGTCACTCCCGAAGCCATCCGAGAAATCGCCGATCGCGAGTTGCCGGGTTTCGGGGAGCAAATGCGCATGGAGTCGCTGAAGATCACGCCGAATGCCATCTTGTCGCGGAATCTCGCGGCGACAGTTGGCTCGTCCTTGGTGATCGCACTCCCCGGGAAGCCAACAGGCGCAGTTGAATGCCTCGGCTTCGTGAAAGCCGCCATCCCGCATTGTGTCAAGGTGGTGCAGGGCGTGCCGACCAGTTGCTGATCAGGCTGCGCTTTTCTTCTTCCGAGGCTTGCGCCCCTTTTTCCCTGGCGCGGGATACTTGTTTGATGAAGTCGCTGCCTCTCCACCAATCGTCCGTTTCAACTCATTGATCTGATCCCGGAAGAGGGCGGCTTTCTCGAATTCAAGGTTGTTGGCGGCTTCGAGCATGGACGCTTCAAGTTCCTTGATGGTTTCCGATACGTCAAAATCCGCGACGGCTTCATGGAGCACGGCAGCGGCGGAATCGCGTTCGACCTTGCTTGACGAAAGGCTGTCTTCCACCGCCCGTGAAACGCTGCGAGGGGTGATGTTGTGCTCTTCGTTGTAGGCGAGTTGGCGCTGGCGACGATACTCGGAAACCTGGAGAAATTTCTTGATGCTCTCGGTCTTCTGGTCGGCATAGAGGATCACTCGTCCGTGAAGATGCCGGGCCGCGCGACCGGCGGTCTGGATCAGACTGGTGGCACTCCGGAGATATCCTTCCTTGTCGGCATCGAGAATGGCGACCAGCGAGACTTCGGGCAGATCGAGTCCTTCACGCAGGAGGTTGATGCCGACCAACACATCGAAGTCGCCTTTGCGCAAAGCCCGGAGGATCTCGACCCGCTCGATCGCATCGATTTCGCTATGGAGGTAGCGAATGTTGATCCCGATGTCGCGGAGGTAATCGGTGAGTTCCTCGGCCGAACGCTTGGTCAACGTGACCACCAAGCTTCGCTCCTTCTTGTCCACCCGTTGTCGGACCTCTTCGATGAGATCATCGATCTGGCCGGTCAGCGGCCGCAGCGCAATCTCCGGATCGATCAGCCCGGTTGGGCGGACGATCAGTTCAGTCACCTTGCCCTTCGACCATTCCATCTCCCGCAAGGCCGGGGTGGCGCTGACATAGACGCATTGGTTCTGCAGGGCTTGGAATTCCTTGAACTCAAGCGGGCGATTGTCCATGGCACTGGGCAGACGGAAACCATGATCGACGAGCACGCTCTTACGCGAGCGGTCGCCTTCATACATGCCGCCGACCTGCGGGACGGTGGCATGAGACTCATCCATGATCGTGAGGAAATCATCGGGAAAGAAGTCGATGATCGTATGTGGACGCGAACCGGGCGGACGGTTGGCGATGTGTCGCGAATAGTTCTCAATGCCGGAGCAGAAACCCATTTCCTCCATCATTTCGAGATCGTATTCCGTGCGCATCTTGATGCGTTGGGCCTCGAGGAGTTTGCCGTGCTTCTCGAAGAACGCCACCTGCTCACCGAGTTCTTCCCGAATGGCGAGGATGGCACGCTTCAGCTTGTCTCCAGGTGTCACAAACTGTTTGCCCGGATAAATCGTAATGGCCGTCAGGGTTTCGATGGCCTCGCCGGTCAGGGGTTCGAAGCGCGTGATGCGATCGATCTCGTCGCCGAAGAATTCGATTCGGAGGGCGTCCTCGGCATAACCGGGATGAATCTCCACCGTATCCCCACGCACCCGAAACTGTCCGCGTTCGAAGGCGACATCATTCCGGGTGTACTGGATATCGACCATCCTTGAGAGCATGAGGTCGCGACCGATTTCGTCACCGACCCGGAGCGGGACTACCATCGCCTCGTAGTCCTCTTTGCTGCCGATGCCGTAAATGCACGACACGCTCGCGATCACCACGACATCACGTCGCGCAAACAAGGAGCTCATGGTGCTGAGCCGCAACCGCTCGATCTCTTCGTTCACGCTCGAGTCTTTCTCGATGAACGTGTCACTTCGGGGGATGTACGCCTCCGGTTGGTAGTAATCAAAGTAGCTGACGAAGTACTCGACCGCGTTTCGTGGGAAGAAGCTCTTGAATTCAGAGTAGAGCTGGGCGGCCAAGGTCTTGTTGTGTGAGATGACGAGCGTCGGGCGATTGATCTGCTGGATGACGTTCGCCATCGTGAAGGTCTTGCCTGAGCCGGTGACGCCGAGGAGCGTCTGGTGTTTCATGCCTTCCTGAATCCGTTTGACGATGGATTCAATGGCGGCGGGTTGATCGCCGGCAGGTTGGTAGGGCGCTTCGAGCTCGAACATGCAGTCGCTCAGCGTACCGCCAGCTCGTTTACGTAAGCAAGGAGTTCGTCCGCCTTGAAGGGTTTGGGTAAGAAACGATCGGATTGGGTGGGGTGTCGCTCCAGGACTTCCCGTTTCACAGTGCCGCTCACGAGCAGGCACTTCACCGCGGGATTTCGCGAGCGCACGAGTTCGATCAGTTCGAAGCCAACGATCGGCCCCAGATCGTAATCGGTGACCAATACGCAAGGCAGGGGGCTCACCTCGGCGAGCTTGCGGCGGGCTTCCAAGGCGTCCGTGTAAGCTTGGGTAGTAAAGCCAGCCGTCTCGATGATCTGGGCGGTGACCTGGCCGAGCAGGGGATTGTCCTCCACCACGAAGACAAGCTTGGGATCTGTAGGCGGTGCGTCGGTCATGGAAACCGGTCAGTCGGATTGTTGGTTGTTGCGGGCGGAGGAACGTTGTGATTAAACGCGTGATCAGGCCCGTTCGCAATGTATTTCCGCGCGGACGACATTCCATTTGCCTCTGCCCCGGCGTTCCCTACACTTCGCGGCGATTCGATGTTAGGCACACGATTTGGCAGTTTGTTTTTGGCGTTGGTGATCAGCCTTTGGGGTCGATCTGCCGACGCCGCGGAATCGATCTCACTGGATCTGAGCCCGTTGCGACCGAACTTCATCATCGTCATCGCAGACGATATGGCGTGGGACGATTCCGGTGCCTATGGCCATCCATCACTGCCGACTCCGAATATTGATCGTCTGGCTGAGGAGGGAATGAAGTTCAATCAGGCTTTTGTGACAGCCAGTTCCTGCAGTCCAAGTCGGGCGAGTATCATCACGGGCCGTTACCCCCACGCGACCGGGGCCGAACAACTCCATTGGCCACTGCCACGCAATTCGGTGACTTTCGTAAACTGGCTGCGTCATAGCGGCTATTGGACTGGTGCCGCCGGCAAGTGGCACTTGGGCACGGCGGCGAAATCGCATTTCAACCTTGTGCTCGAGGCTGACACGCGGGGATTTCAATTACCCACCGGTGTCAGTGCGGAGGAGGCGGCACGGCTGAAACAAATGACCGACAGCAAGAACGCATCCGGTTGTGAAGACTGGTTGCGCCTGCTTCGGTCGCGCCCGAGGGGGAAGCCGTTCATGCTCTGGCTCGCTGCGCTCGATCCGCATCGAGACTACGAGGAAGGCATCAATCCGCGCCCGGTTGATCCGGCGGACGTTGTTCTGCCTCCCTACATCCCTGACCGGCCGGAAGTGCGAAAGGATTTCTCGCTCTACTATGATGAAATCCGTCGCTTGGACAGTTACGTGGGCCTGCTGATGAGTGCGTTGGAGTCGGAAGGCATGTCTGGCAATACCTGTGTCCTCTTCATTAGCGACAATGGGCGTCCATTTCCGCGGGATAAATGCACCCTCTACGATAGCGGCGTGAAAACACCGTGGATTGTCTGGTGGCCGTCCAAGGTGAAAGGTGGATCAGTATCGGAAAGCGTGGTGAGCACAGTGGACATTGCTCCGACTTTTCTGGAACTGGCCGGTGTCCGAGGCAAACCGTCGACTTTTCAGGGTGCCTCATTTGCTCCCATCCTCAGTGATCCGAAAGCGAAGACCCGCGATTACGCCTTCGCGCAGCGACACTGGCATGATTTCGAAGCCTATGGTCGGGCAGCACGTGACGGGCGTTACAAATACATCCGCAATTACTATTTCGACCTGCCGTTGACCCCGCCCGCGGATGCTCTGAGGAGTCCGACGTTCCGGGCCATGCAGCACTTGCAGGAGAACGGGATGCTCGCGGGCAACAAAGCGGCATGCTTCACCCAGCCCCGTCCCTACGAAGAACTCTACGACACGCAGGCGGACGTGCATGAGATGCGCAATCTGATCGATGATCCGCGGCACCTGAGTGCGTTGCGACGATTACGCAAGGCGATGGACGATTGGCGTACGGAAACTCGCGACTTTCTGCCGGCCGAACGCACGGCTGATGAATTCAATCGCGACTCCGGCGCGCCGCGGCCCAATCGCGTTCGCCCCCGTATCCCCCCGCAACGGGCACAGTTTCGCTACTGAACTGTCACAGGTCCCCTGTGTTCTCCGGCATTGTCATTTGGCTGAAGGAGTCTAGTTTTCCCCCGTCCATTGATTCAATTCCGATGAAGAACATTACCCGATTGATTACCGTCGTGCTGGCCTCAGCGACCTTGGGAGTGAGCGCGGTTTCACAACAGGAGATCCAACAATCCATTCGCACTATCAAATCCGTTGGTGCCGAAGGGAAGGGGAACGCCAGGGCTTCCCAGGCTTGGCAGACGCTTTCGCAGGCCAAAGGTGGTGACATCGTGCGCATCCTCACAGCGATGGACAACGCATCGCCCATCGCAAGCAACTGGCTCCGAGCCGCCGTCCACGCCGTGGCCGATCGCGAAATCAATGCCGGGCGCTCGTTGCCGATGACGGCCTTGGAAAAGTATCTCGGCAACAGGCAGCACAACCCACGCGCACGCCGTTTTGCCTACGACCTGATCGCGCAGTCTGATGCCGGCCGGGCCGCGAAAATCATTCCGGGTATGATCAATGACCCGAGCGTGGAGCTGCGTCGCGACGCCGTGCAACTGGTGCTGAACGATGGTGCGGCTAAAAAGAAGGCCGGCCAGAACGCGGCGGCTCTGAAATCCTACCAACGCGCCTTCAACTATGCCCGCGACGTGAGTCAGATCCAGAGCGCGGTCAATGTGCTTCGCGGATTTGGCAAGACGGTCGATGTGCCCAAGCAGTTCGGTTTTCTGATGGACTGGCATGTTGTCGGACCGTTTGACAACAGCGAACGAGAAGGCTTCGCCCGCGTCTATCCGCCGGAGAAAAAGGTAAACCTCAAGGCCGGCTACCAAGGCAAGGAAGGCGAAATCAAATGGCGTTCGTTCAGTTCCACAGATGAGTACGGCAAGGTCGATGTGAACATCCCCTACGGAATGCTCAAGGAAGTCACCGCCTACGCTTACACCGAGTATGAATCCGCCGAGGCCCGCGATGTCGAACTTCGCCTGGGCTGCAAGAACGCCTGGAAGATCTGGGTGAACGGCAAGTTCGTCTTCGGTCGCGATGAATACCATCGGGGCAAGCGAATCGATCAATACACGCTTCCAGTTCGATTGGAGAAAGGAGCGAATACCATCCTCGTCAAAGTCTGCCAGAATGAGCAGGACGAACGTTGGACGAAGGAATGGGATTTCCAGTTGCGCGTCAGTGATTCCGCCGGCACGGCAATTCTAGCCATGAACCGGAAGCCCACGCCGAAAGCGGCATTGAACCCGCCGTCCAAGAAGAATTGAATTCAACTGTTTGCATCCGATGAAAAAAGCAATTTTATCCCTCGCGTTACTCACTGCCGTTTGCAGCCTCAGCCAAGCCGGGAACTGGACGCAATTCCGCGGGCCGAACAGCGCCGGTGTTGCCAACGAAAACCTCCCCGCCAAGCTTTCAAAAAATCACATCCAATGGGCTGCTGATTTGCCGGGGCGCGGCCTTTCGAGTGCCGTGATCGTTGGCGACAAGGTCATTGTCAGCGCGGCCAGTGGACCACAGCAATCGCGGCTGCACGTGATTTGTCTGAGCGCTTCCTCGGGCAAGAAGCTCTGGGAACGACAGTTCTGGTCGACCGGCCGGACGATGACGCATCCGAAGACCTGCGTCGCGGCTCCGACTCCAGTGGTTGCCGATGGCCGGATCTACGCGTTTTTCAGTTCGAATGACCTCATCTGCCTGGATCTTTCCGGCAACCTGGTCTGGCTCCGTGGACTGACCTCGGACTATCCGAATGCCAGTAACAGCCTCGGGATGTCGAGTTCACCGGTCTATTCCGACGGCGTGCTCGTGGTGCAGGTGGAAAACGACAGCGAATCCTTCGCCGCGGGCATCGATGGCCGAACCGGACGCAATCTCTGGAAGCTCGATCGGCCTAAGGCCGCGAACTGGACCTCGCCCATCGCCGCCATGATCGACGGCAAACCGGTAGCCATTCTGCAATCCAGCAAAGGCATTCACGCCGTTGAGCCTCGGACCGGTGAGGAAATCTGGTACTTCGGTGGCGGTGCTTCGACGATCCCCTCCAGCACGATCGCCAACGGCACGCTCTACGTGCCCGCCAATGGCATCACTGCGCTCAAGCCCGGCAGCAAGACGCGCGACGTGAAGGAGTTGTGGGTCTCCGGTCGGCTCAAACCGGGCACTTCGAGTCCGCTCGTTCTGGGCGACAAGATCTTCACCGTGAACAGCAGCGGCGTTCTCAGTTGCGGCAGCATCAAGGACGGTGATCGCCTCTGGCAGGTGCGAATGAAGGGTAAAAAATTCAGCGCCACTCCTGTCGCCACCCGCCAATATATCTACTCCGTGAGTGAAAGCGGCACCTTGCAGGCAATTAACTTCCGTGGTGCCGAAGGCGAAATCGTCAGCACGCTGGAACTCGGTCAAACCGTTCTCTCCACGCCGTCGATCGCCAACGGCGCCATTTACGTTCGGAGCGACGGCAAGCTCTGGAAAATCGGCAGCTGAGAATTTGCTGATTCGCACCGTTGCTCTGTCCTTCCGGCATCTTGCCGGGAGCAAATAGACGCAACCTGCAACCGCC
>JBMYQZ010000275.1:0-7215 GCA_049601855.1 Limisphaerales bacterium
CCGGCTGCGGACCAATCGGCTGGCGATGAAACGAACGGCGTCGTATTCATCGTCGAGCAGGTTCGCCAGAAAGGGCGCCATCCAGTCGTGTTTGGAGGCTTGTTGTGCCGGTTGCCAACCCATGTGCCAGGCGACGAGTGCCCGGGTGCCGGCATCGCCGGTCAGCGCCCACAACGCACCGGCAGCGGTGTTCTTCTGATCGGTGGAAAGTTCGGGTTGCTTCTGTCCGTACCAACGTTCCATGTGACTGGCGGTCCAGGCGAGGGTCTGATCGAGATGACAGAGGTTGCAGGCATTGGGGCGTCCCATCTGGGTGGTCTCCCCTACGCTCGGGCTCTGAATGGTGTGACTGCGAATGCCCTTTAGCAGACCATACATGGTGTGGGGCATGTGGCAGTTCTGGCAACTGCTGCCGATTGAAGCGGCCGCGTGATGCGTGTGGGACTCGGTGGCATATGAATCGGACTCGTGACATTGCAGGCAGGCTTGGTCGCCGCGCGCGCCGGGTCGCAACATGTCATCGGACCACTGACGCAGCCCGGATTCGTCGAGGCCGTTGGGATGGGCGGTGTGACAGGAGATGCACGACATCTCGCCGGCGATGAAACACGCCGATTTGCGCAGCCCAGAGTATTCGCGTCCGGACACGCGTGGCGTGCCGTCCTTCCAAAATGTTTGCGCGAGCACGGCATCGGCCGTCTCGAGTTGTTGCGGGTTCACATCGCCATGCCAGGAAGCGAGCCAGGATCGGGTCTTTTCGTTGTAGTCGAGCAACAACCGCTCCTTCTCAAGATCCTTGCCCACGCGGAATGCGGTCCACTCGCTGGGATGACCGGGATTGGCATTTACGCTGTGGCATTGGCCGCAGACCTGGGCGGAACGTCTATGGGAAACCGTGGAGGGATTCACAATGGGATCGTGGCCGCTGGATTTCTGCTCGTGAAAGGCAATGTGTTTTTCACCGGGACCGTGACAGGCCTCGCAGGCGATCCCGAATTGGGACACCTTGGAATCGATGCGTTCGATTCCTTCGCCGAGGGCTACGTTCATCCGGCCGTCGGTGGTGTGGCAGCGAATACAGGCGACGTTCCAGCGACCCACCTCGGGAACCGTGCCACTCTCGGGTGGCTGCAGAAAGGCCGCCGCGCGAGGGATCCAGCGTTTCCTCTCGCGCAGGTAAATGAGCGGCATCATCGCCAATTGGCGTCCCTTGCCGGTTGGCATCCAGTAAACCTGCATGTGGTGAGAACCGGTCATGAGGACGATGGGAACGGCCTCGCGGGAGGGATCCTGTGGTCCGGGCGGTTCGGCATTGCGCAGGCGTCGCACCCAGGGAAGGCCCTCGTGTTGAAAGAGTTGATAGCGCTCGCGACCTTCATAAATGGAAACAACCTGATTTGAAAATGTTCCCATCGTCAGATCCGCCCGGGCCACCTGCGTCATGGTACGGTGGTACGACGCATGCCAGGAATCGTGATGTTTCTGGTGGCAGTCCTGACAGCGTTCAGATTTGACAAAGCCAGCCGCTGGTTCTTCCACGGGTCGCAACTCGGCAACCACCGCCGTGCCGCCGACATCGTCGGTGCCCGGTGGTGTGGCGAACCAGACCAGCACGGCGAACCCGACCAGTGCCAGCAGCAGGTAGATGGTGGTCTTGAACTGCTTGTTGGATCGGGAACCAGACATTGCGGTTAAACTATTCGAATTTCGGTTGGCGGCAACACATACACTGGCAAAAGCCGCCCCCGGAAATATCAAATCAACATACCGGCCACACAGGCGGTCGTGTAACTGGCGAGCACACCGCCAATCATCGAGCGAAAGCCCAGCTTGGCGAGATCCGCCCGGCGTTCGGGACAGATCGCGCTGATGCCGCCGATTTGAATGGCGATGCTGGCGAAGTTGGCAAAGCCGCAAAGGGCATAGGTGCCGATGATCAGACTGCGAGAATCCAGGTTCTTGGCTTCACCTGAGAGGGTGAGGTAGCCCATGAACTCGTTGAGCACAATTCGTTCGCCCATGGCTTGGCCCACCGTGACGCAATCACTCCAGGGGATGCCCATGATATAGGCAAAGGGCGCGTTCGCATAACCCAGCACGGTCTGCAACGTCGCCGGTTGCAGCTCGAAATGAGCTCCGTGAAACTCCTTCCCGAACTCGGCGCAGATCAGGACGTAGGCCACACCGGCCTGGAAGAGTTCGTAGATATAATTGACCAGCGCAACCGCGGCGGTGAAGGCGATCAACATCGCCAGCACGTTCATGCTGAGCTTCAGGCCGTCGCTTGCGCCCTTGCACATGGCGTCGAGGCCGTTGGTGCAGTCCTTCTCGATCGACAGCGTTGCCCCGCCGGCCGTCTGACTCACTTCGACCTCCGGAATCATGATCTTGGCGATCAACAGGGCTGCCGGGGCGCTCATGATGGAAGCGGTGAGCAGGTGACCGGGATCAATTCCCATGCCGACGTAGACAGCAAAAACGCCACCGGCGATCGTCGACATACCACCGGTCATCAGGCACAGCATTTCGCTGCGCGTCATCAGCTTCAGATAGGGTTTGACGACCAGTGGAGCTTCCGTCTGACCCATGAAGACGTTCGCAGCGGCGGCGAGACTTTCACTGCCACTGACTCCCATGACCCGCCGCATGACCCAAGCCATGCCCTGCACGACTTTCTGGAGAATGCCGTAGTGATAAAGCAGCGCCGAAATCGATGCGACCAGGATGATCGTCCCGGTGACAACGATGGCGAAAACGAAACCGCCCTGTCCCACTTTCTCCGCCATGAGCGACTGATTCGCCAATGGACCAAAGACCATCGCCGTGCCTTGGTCGGCAAAACTCAACAGCTTCTGCGCAAAGATCTGCGCTCCCGCGAAGACTTTGTTCCCGAATTCGGTTCGCAGAATGATGAAGCCGAGAAAGATCTGCAGTCCGACGCCGCTCAACACCGTACGCCACGGGAACCTCTTTCGGTGCTCGGAGATCATCCAGGCGATGGAGAGAAAGAAGGCCAGTCCGAAAAGGCTGAGGAGATTGAGCATGGGCGAGCGCGCGGCGACGCGAATTGAGGTTACTCTTTGGGCTTCGGAGTCTCCGCAGCGAAGACGGAGAGGTTCTGAAACGTGAGGTAAAGGTCGAAGTCCTTCTGATAGACTTCCTCACTCACTTGGAGGCGTCGCCGGAAGCGATCCATCAGCGTTTGTTTCGAGCGGTCAAAGACACCGTCCGCCGTCCCAATCATCATCAGATTGAGGAGGATGAAACGTCGTTGTTTCTCGTCGAGCGTTCCCGGGAGAAAACCAAGCACACCTTTCAAACCGAGTTGCTGGACGTAGGTGAGGGCGGAATTGATCGCATCGGAGCGTCCGATGATCTTGCGAACCATCCGTTCTTCGCGCTCGTGCGGTTGACCGTCGTGACGGGCCATGGCGAGCAGGCAGGCGGCGCAGAGGTTGAGTGATTCCGGCGAGACGGGTTCGCCCTCCGCGTTGAAGAAGACCTTGATGTCACTTCGGGCCAGCAGCAGGTCGAAGATCAGATCGTGTTTGTCCTGCGGAAGCCCGATGGCGTCGCGAATCTGTTCAATCACTTCCGCCTCCTTCGCGCGATAAGCGCCGTCGGCCATGGCGAGCGATATGAGATTCGCGTGCAGGCAGGTCTTTTGTTCGACGTTGAGATCCTCGTTGATCCGCACGACGAGTTGGCCGAGGTCGTTCTCGCGTAGCCAGGCGCCGGCACGGCGCAAGGCGTTGGTGTCGATCATGTTTTCCTGGATCCAACCAAGTTCCTGCGAGGCAAGATCACGATCGGCCTGGATCAGCGCCTGCAACGAGGCCAGGAAGATCAGCATCGGCGTCAGCTGCGCCGGCGCCTGCACGCTCTTGTCTTCGGTCACCGGCGTCCAATAGTTCTCCAACTTGCCGATGGTCATCTGTTCCATCGACGAGAATTTCAATTCCACTTTTCGGTCCGGAAAAGTGATGCGCATGAATGCGAACTTTCCGTCGTCTTCAACCTCGAAGGAACTGGCATCCGCGTAGCGATACGGCTTCATGTCGAAATCGCCCGAGGAGGAGCTGCGGCAGAAGAAGACCAGTCGCGTGGTATCCGTGGCAACCCACGTGGCGCCCGCCTTGCCATCGAGATCCGACAGCGCCCGCGCCACCGCGGACGGCTCCACGCTGCAGATTTCGCGGAACTGCGCTTCGAGTTGAGTGGGCAGGTTTAGCATGCGGGAAAAGCTGATGGTTTTTAACGATTCGGCCGGGAATAGGGAAGGAAAGTCTCCGTCCGCGACGGGCGGTTGCCAAATGCTCGGCCAGCCCGCACCTTCGCCGCATGTCATCAAAAGTGGCTCTCATCACAGCGGCCGGCAGCGGCATGGGCGCAGCGGTCACGCGCCAACTCGCCGCGCAGAATTACCAGGTCGCCATTCTCTCTTCGTCTGGCAAAGGCGAGGCCTTGGCCGAAGAACTCGGCGGTCTCGGTTTCACCGGCTCAAACCTCAATCCCGACGACTTGAAACGTTTTGTCGATCTGGCCGTGGAAAAGTTTGGTGGCATCGATGCTGTGGTGAACAGCGCCGGTCACGGACCCAAGGGCAAACTGCTGGAGATCAGCGACGCCGACTGGCAACTCGGCATGGAGGTCTACCTGCTCAACGCCATCCGCATGGCGCGCCTGGTGACGCCGCATCTGCAGGCACGCGGCGGTGGCGCGATCGTCAACATCTCCTCCTTCGCCGCCTTCGAGCCCGACCCGACCTTTCCCACCTCTGCGACCTTTCGCGCGGGACTCGCTTCCTTCACCAAGCTCTACGCCGACCAATACGCCGCCGACAAGATCCGCATGAACAACGTCCTTCCCGGCTTCATTGACAGCCTGCCCGAACGCGAACACTTCAAGGAACGCATTCCCACGGGCCGCTACGGAACGACAGACGAAATTGCCAAGACCGTTTCCTTCCTGCTCTCCGATGGCGCCGCCTACATCACCGGCCAAAACCTCCGCGTCGACGGCGGCATCACGCGATCGGTTTGACTACTGGCGCGGTACCGGTTTGGTAATCCGCGGCTTGCCGAGGCAGATGCGGAAGCCGTCGCGGGAGTCGGAGTAGGAGACGCTGGCGATGCCCAGACGCACGGCGCAGCGGGCGTTGCCGGGGACGTCGAAGTAGTTGCCGCCGCGGCAGACGGGGCTGGATACGGTCTGTGTTTTCTTGTCCAAATAATAGACTTCTTCGTGTCCGCCTTCGGGATCGAAGTGATCGAGGGTGAATTCCCAGACACCACCACACATGTCGGCCAGGCCGAAGTCGTTGCGACCGCGTTCGCCGTAGTGATCGACGGGTGAGAGGAAGGCGAAGCCGTCGCTCCACGGGGCATTTGCCAGGGGCCAGACGGTGTCGCGGCCGGGGAGGAAATCGACGGCGGAGATGTTAAGGCGGCCTTTGCCTTCCATGAGATCGTTGCCCCACCAGAAGTAGTTGCTTTCCGGGCTGCCGCCGCGGCAGGCGTAGGCCCATTCGGCTTCCGTTGGCAATCGGATCTCCAAGCCGGTGGGAAGGGACTTTCGCGTGCGCTTGTTCAACCAATGACAGAAGGCCTTCATGTCCTGGTAACTCACGCAGACGACCGGAAAGTCATCCTGCTGCGGAATGCCGAATCCGGGATCGCGCCAGCTCTTGTCGGGCACGGATTCCCACGGGTTCTTGATTCCGGTTGGGTAGTAATAGCGGTCCCATTCGTGGCTAAAGACCTGCGTCTTGCCTCCGGGTTTCTCCGCATCGGTCACGTAGCCGGACTCCTCGACGAAGCGTCGGAATTGTCCATGGGTGACCTCGGTGCGACCCATCCAGAATCCCTCGCGCACCTGCATCGGCCGGGGTTCGCCTTCGTATTTCTCGCGGATGGTTCCGGGTCGGGCGCCGCCTTCGATGCCGGTGGCCCAGTCCTTCTCCGCCTGCGTGCTGCCCATCATGAATTTGCCCGGCGGGACGTAGACCACTTCCAGACCGACCTTGTTTCCCAAGTCGAAGGTCTTCGCCTGATCCGGCACGGCGGCGGGCGAGGCGATCGCGCACGCCAACAGGGAGAAACAGGTGGTCAATGTTGTGGGGGCGAAGCGTTTGATGGGCATGGCTCGCAGATGGTTGGTGACGATTTACTCGGCCAGGAGAATGGGCCGACGATCGCGTTCGCTGAGCAGCTTTTGAAAGCGCTGCATCTCGGGCTTGCCCTGTTCGGCGATCATCAGTTGCGGATTGGCCTGCAGTTGGGTTTGGTACTTCTGTTGCCAGGTACGAATGAGTTCGAGGGCCGGGCCGCGGCGCTGTTGGGCGGGGGCGAGGAAATCGTAGGCAATCTGCTCGTAATCGGGAAACTGCTTCAGCGTGCGGGAGGCGATGACGCGCACGGCGTGGTAGTCGTCATCAATCAACACCGCCAGGTAAGGGGGAATCCAGTCCGTGCCGGCGGCTTCATGGGCCGGCTTCCAACTGAGGTGCCACGCCATCAAGGCGCGCAAACCGGCGTCGCCTTTCAAGATCCACAAGGGGCCGGCGGCAACGGTCTTCTGTTCCTCGTTCAACTCCGGCCTGGGTTGTTGAAACCAATCCGCCAAGTGGCCCGCGGTCCATTCGAGCGTCTGGTCGAGGTGACACAGGTTGCAGGCGTTCGGGCGATCGTAACGACCCACGGCGGTCACCTTGGGGCTGTCGATGGTGTGACTGCGAATGGCCTTCAACAGACCGTACGTCGTGTGGGGCATGTGACAGTTCATGCAACGGCTGCCCGATGAGCTGAGCTCGTGATGCGTGTGCTTGGTCGAGAGGTATTTGTCCTGCTCGTGACATTGCAGGCAACCCGTGTCGTTGTTCTTGCTCGCCTGCAACATGTCATTGGCCCACTCCTTGCCGCCACGTTGGTCTGAGCTTTTTTGGTGCAGGCTGTGGCAGGACAGGCATGACATCTCGCCGGCGGTATGACATTTGGAACCCAGCATCCCGTTGTATTCACGACCCGAGACGCGGATCGTTCCATCGCGCCAGAACTGACTCAGCATCTGCTCCTGGTAGCTCTTCTTCAGCTCGGCCTTGTTGGTGGCACCCACGAGGATCTTTTCCAGGAAGGCATCGTCCGTACTCAGCGGAAGGCGTGCCTTATCGTAGTCCGTTCCCGGGATGTAATTCGTGAATTTCCCCTTCGGATCGAT
>JBMYQZ010000276.1:0-2612 GCA_049601855.1 Limisphaerales bacterium
GGCAGAGGTAGAGATGGCAAGGAAGGTGAGGGAGGCGAGCAGAAGATAAGATTTCATGAGGAACCAGCTATGAGTTTCAGGACGATAGATGGTTGAGACTGCAGTCTATTCCGGCAAGCTCCTCCCGAATTAGAAAGGCCCGGCAGTTTGTTGGGTGCTGCCGGGCCTAGGGGGATTCACTTGTCGAATTGAGGTCGCTGAGGCGTAAGTGTGCCACCGCCTTGGTCACCACCACCACGACCGCCTCGGTCGCGGCCACTTTGGCCCCCGACTCGTTTCTCGGCGAGTTTGGTAATTTCTTCTCTGCTGGCGGCACCGTCTCCGTTGGCGTCGGCTTCCTTGAGCAGCGGATGCATCCGCTCGGAAACTTCATCCTTGGTAAGTTTGCCGTCCTTGTTTTTGTCGAAAGCCATCATGCGTTTGGCGGTTTCGGCTGCGTTGGGGCGACGCATTCCGCCATCACCTTGTCCGCTGCGATCACCCCCGGGAGATCCCCCGAATCCGCCGCGTCCGCGGTCACCACCACCTTGTCCGCCACGGCCGCGACCACCAGGAGGGCGCTCGGGGCGCACTTCGTCTTCGGTGAGTTTACCGTCTTTATTCTTGTCGAGAGCTTTCAAGGCAGCGGTTGCGTTCTCCAATTCCTGACTGGAGATTTCGCCGTTCTTATCAGCGTCCAATGCGACGAGCACAGGCAGAAACTGCATGAATTTGGGACGACCACCGCCTCGGCGATCGCCGCCGCCTCCGGGAGGTCCGCCAGGAGGTCCACCGCGTCCACGGTCACCGCCGGGGCCGCCGAATCCGCCGCGGTCGCCTCCGGGCCCTTGACCACGATCGTTGCCGCGGTTTTGTGCGCGGGAGTCACCGGCCACCAAGCAGGCACCGATGACGAGAGAGAAGATTAGATTCCTTTTCATTAGTCTGGGAGTTGTCGAGGGACAATATAGGTCGCCTACATTATGGCAAGATTACGCGGGGCTTCATTGGCCGGAGGTCGGGGCCAGCAGGTTTTCCATCTGCGTCCGGAAAACGTCGTAAGTGAAGGGCTTGGGCATGAAGGGAAGGTCTTGCGGTGAATCGACGCGGTGCATCACCTCGTTGCGGCTGTAGCCGCTCATCAGCAGGATGGGCATCTTGGATTCCACCTTGAGGATTTCCGCACAGAGAGTGCCGCCATCCATACCCGGCATAGTGAGGTCCATGACGACGGCCCGAAGTTCGGAGCGATTGCTCATGAAGCGTTCGTAACCTTCCATGCCGTTGAGGGCCTCGATGATGGAATACCCCATGCGACGAAGGAAACGCGCCGCGGCCCGGCGCACCGGTTCTTCATCATCCACCAACAAGACGAGACCGCTGTCGGTCCACTCACTGGCGTTTGGTTTTTCCAATGACGGAGTTGCCGCAGCAACACCGGAGATCGGTAGGAAAATCCGGATTGCGGTGCCTGCGCCTACTTCCGAAAACACCTTGATGGCACCCTTGTGCGAGCGAATGATCCCGAGAGCCGCGGGCAATCCCATTCCTCGCCCGATAAACTTGGTGGTAAAGAACGGATCGAAGATGCGTTCGAGCGTTCGCTTGTCCATGCCCGCGCCGGTATCGGATATCGCGAGGCAGCAATACCTGCCGACGGGGAGCTTGGGCTGGAGGACGGCGTCTTGGAAATAGTTTTCCCCGACGGTCACCAGGCGGGTTTCGATTTCGATCGTTCCCGGCAAACCACTGAGTGCATCCGAGGCATTCAGCACGAGATTGACGATGACCTGCCCGATCTGGGAACGATCGCCCATGATTGGCAGGGCGTCAGCGCAGGCCCGAGTGACGAGGTTGGCCTCAGGGCTGATCGAGACGCGCAACAATTCTGGATCGGCGCTGATCAGTTCGTTGAGGTCAAAGTGTTCGGCCATCGTCTGGCGACCACCGGAATAGGCCAGCATCTGGCGGCAAAGTGAACTCGCCCGTTCGGAGACACGCTCGATATCGCGCAGACATTCACCTGCGGTGGAATTCTCCGGGATGGTTTCCAGCGCCAGGCTGGCGTTGCCGAGGATTCCACAGAGCATGTTGTTGAAGTCGTGTGCCACTCCGCCCGCCAAGGCACCGAGACTCTCCATTTTGTGAGACTCCCAGAGGCGTTCCTCAATGACCTGTTTTTGGCGCTCAACACGCTTGCGATCGATTGCTCTCTCGAGGATGCGAGGCAGCCAGTAGGAATCCATCCGGGATTTTTCGAGATAGTCCTGCGCTCCCATTCGCAACATCTTCAATGCCTTGGCGCGATCGCCGGAATCGGTCCAGACAACGATTGGGAGGTGCGGTGCGAGCTTGGTGAGAAATCGGAGCGATTCGGCGTAGTCGGCGTCGGGCAGCTGTACGTCGAGCAGGATGATATCAATCTCGTCGCGAACGAGGCGTTCCCGCGTCGCGGTCAAGGTCCCGGCGTGCGTCAGCTGAAAAGCCACGCCGTTGCCATCGTCACCCGGGTCTTCCAGCAGGGGGCGCAGCTGTCGCACGATGTCTGCGTCATCGTCTACGACGAGCACGTTGAGCTTGGCTTGATCGTCCATGGCTGTGGGGATCGAGCATGATCGTCACACGAAACGGTC
>JBMYQZ010000276.1:2622-7210 GCA_049601855.1 Limisphaerales bacterium
TGCACGATCGATTTTATTCGTGAAGTGCGGCAATTCGGGAACTCTTGGACGGCGGTGCACCGGGTTGAAGGTGGGGCAACAAGCTCCGATTTGGGGCAGAATACTAAATTTCTCGAAGGGGGAATTGCGGTGATGCTTTAGCTGACCACCGTGAATTCAGAAGAAGACAAATCCGTTCCGCAAGCGGGTGCGAACGACGCTCCTTCAGCGGAAGAGGAGACGTTGGTTTCGAGTCGGTCGAATATGGAAACGGTGATGGATGGGGAAACCATGCCACCAGCATGCCTGCGGAGGATTTGATCCGGGCGGATGGCGATCGCATTGCGAGAATCGGTCGCTAAGTGCCGGCAGCGGTGGGGATGGGAGAGACTTTCGGAAGGCCGGATCCTCGGTGCGTGGTGGGATCGCTATCTTGGGCTCAATGTCAGTCGATCAGATCCTTCCTCCAGGTACAAAAAGAACAACCGCCTTGGATCGATCTTCCTATCTCTCGATCCGAGCACGGCTGCTCTACCCCCGGGCCTTGGCGCTGTCGTGTTGCCCTGTGCCTTTGGAGTTCAAAACTCCCAGCTTCCTCCAGCTAGGGAACCATTGAAGTGCAATTGATAAGCACGACTCGTTGGGCGGTTGGGCGTTGGGAAATCACTGGTTAACACTCGGTGGTTATGGGCGGCCGGAATTCCATGCGATGGAGGTTTGCCGCGGTGACTTCATCCAATTTCTGCAGCGTCAGGAATTGATCGTTTGTTGATTCCACCGTGATGATGTCGGCGCTGGGGAAAAGGCGGCGAACACTGGCGCCGGTTTGTTCAATCTTGTCGATGAGACGATGTAGTCGGTCGTCGTTCCTCATGATGCCGCTCTCGATGGTAAGAATATTCAAAACCTGGTTGGCTTTGCGGAGCGGGTCAATATTCAAGCTGATTTGAGACATCGCGATGGTTGTTCTTACGCTTTTTCGTGCCGAGTAGTGCCGTGAATGTCTCACAGCGCAATTGAGCGCGGTATACGTGAACTCACCTACTCGTTCCGAGGGTGAAAGACCGGGTCGGAATCCCTGATCGTGGAGAACGGGTGTTCTCAGCTTTTGACGCGGTTCATGCGGCGGAGAAGTTTGTACTTCAGGTGGACTTCGGCGGCGCAGTAGTTGGCAATCCGCAGTCCGATCGTGCCATCCAGAAAACCGTGTTTGAGAAGGTAACCACGGATCCAGCGAAAGATCGCATGACCAATCGGGGTGAAGGGGCCCACCTTGCGCCCCAGTTCGTACTGTGTCTCCGCCCAGAGCTGTGCGTATTTCTTGCAACGCTCCCAATGGTCTTGTCGGTCTTTGAACGAATGATGAAAAAGGTCGCCGTTGAGCTGCTCGATCGGGCCCTTCACCTCGAGTCGCTCGTGCACCTTGCCGCCGGCGAATTTACCGCGTGACTTGCGAAAGAGTCGGACGAGCCGGTCCGGGTACCAGTCACCGTGCCGAATCCAACGGCCATCGTATTGGACACAGCGCGGCATTTCGTAACCGCTGATCTCGTCCTTCACACCTTCGTATTCGATCCCTTGAATTTCATCGCGCAGGTCGGCGGAAAGTTCTTCGTCGGCGTCAATGCTGAAGACCCATTCGTGGTTGGTAAGGGAAATGGCTTTGTTCTTCTGACCGACGTAACCGAGCCAGTCTTGGTGGACGAACTTGGCGCCAAACTGCTTTGCGATCTCCTCGGTGCGATCAGTGCTGCCGGAATCCAGAACGATGATTTCGGCGGCCAGGTCCTTGAAGCTGTTCAGGCAGCGGGTGAGGTTGTCCTCTTCGTTGAGGGTGATGAGGCAGAAGGAAATCTTCATCGTTTCTTTTCAGCAACCGCCATTTTCAAAATCTCCAAGGTCTCGGTGGCATTGCGCTCCAGACTCAAGTCGCGATCGGGTGTGGTCTCGTTTTTGCCGCGACTGGCGTGCCAACGTTCGATCGCGTGCACGACGGCCTCGGTGTCGCGTGGGTCATCGATGATGTTGCCGGTCTTGCCTTCGCGGATCAGTTCGGAAGCGCCATTGAACCGCGTGGTAATCACCGGCAGATCGGCGGCCAACGCTTCGGCGACCACGTTGGAGCAGGGTTCATAAATGGGCAGCACGACCAGTAGATCCGCTGCGGCATAGGCGTCTTCGACGTTTTTCATGGGGCCGGTGAATATGGCGCCATTGGCATTCCATGGCTGCCGGCCTTTACCGACCACCAACGCCCGGACATTTTCACGGGCGACGCCTTTGTGAGCTTGCAGGAAGTATTTGAGCCCCTTCCGCTCCCAGCCCGATCCGATGAACAGCATCACGAATTCCTCGTCGTGAATCCCGAATCGCATTCGCGCGGACTTGCGGTCACCGCCGTGAAAGCGCTGGACGTCAATACCATTGCGCACTAGGTGAATCCGATGAGCGGGGAAATCGAAGTGTTCGAGGATCTCGCCCCGCACCATCTCGGAATTCACGATGATGTGGCCCGTGTTTTCGGAGTCGAAGGTCTGATTCTCCAGGGCGCACATGTTGCGATGAAAGGCGCCCATGCCCACCAAGGGCTTGCGCCACCAGGAGGCAAATTCCCGGCGTCGTTCCAGCCAGACCCGGTGGAGCCCGTCGCCCGCCCGGTAGACATCCTGTTTCATCGTTCGCTCAAGGCTGAGCACGCAATCCAGATCATAGTGGTTGATCTCTCGTTTGACCGACTCGGCGAATCGCATCGGCTTGTCGGCGCGCCCTCCGGAAACGGGGATTGCGTGGTGATGAATGCCTTCCAGCGTTGCCTGCCAGGACTCGGCGAAGAGATGAAGTTCGTGGTTCTCCTCCTGCAAGGCATGGAGAAGGCGCTGGAGATAGAGTTCCGCGCCGCCGGTGGCGGTGAATTGGCGCCTGATCAATCCCAGCTTCATGCAGTACGGCTAATTGGCGTCCCCGAGGAGTTTAGGTCTGATGCAAAAACGTTTGTTCGAACTGTCGGACATCGACCTGAGTATTCAGCGTTTGGAAGCAATAGTAAAGGTTGTGGGTAGGCCTGAATCAATCGGGTGCATCGATACGACGATCAGTTTTATGGATGTGGCGATCAAACCCGCCTTGTCCTAGACTGCCGCGGTGTTGAAATTCCTTCTCACGCTGCTAGCCAAAGTTGTCTTCCGCTACCGTACGTTCAACACGGAAGTATTGACCACGCCCGGCCCCGTGCTGCTCATCCCGAATCACGTCTCGTGGTTCGATTGGATGTTTCTGGGAATCCTGTTAGATGAGGATTGGAAGTTTGTGACCTCGTCCACGACGGCTGAAACCTCCTGGCTGCATCGCAAGATCATGATCAACGATCGGACCTTCCCGATTGACACGACTTCGCCGTACGCCGTGCGGCATATGGCAGAGTACCTGAAGAGCGGGGGACGCCTGGTGCTTTTTGCCGAGGGACGGTTGTCGCGTACGGGGACGCTCATGAAGCTCTTCGATGGTACTGGATTCCTGTTGCACAAGACCGGTGCCAAGGTGATCAACTGCTATCTCCGCAACGCCTCCCGCTTGCCGGCCTCTCCCAACCCCGGCAAGAAAAGCGTTTTTCAGTCCATCTCCGCGCATTTCAGCGACGTGGGTGTTCCGCCGAAGCATGAGCATCTCAGTTCGGCCAAGGCGCGGGCGGTCTATACCCGTTGGCTGCGCGATCGTATGACCCTGCTGGAATACGAATCGGAGAATGCCCTGGGTCCGGCAACCGTGCCGTTGGCGATTGCAGAGGCGGCGGCACGACAACCCGGTAAGAAGATTATCGAAGACATGACGCTGAAGCCGCTGACTTATCGGCGTTTGCTGGCTGGGGCGGGGGCGCTCGCGGATGCACTAGGTGATCCGTTGATCGGTGCGGGGCGACGGGTGGGTGTGTTGTTGCCGAATATAAATGCGTTGCCAGTCACGTTGATGGCCTTGTGGCGGGTGGAAAGAGTGCCGGCGATCCTCAACTATTCTGTCGGCATGGCTACGTTGCATGCCTGTTGCGAAGTGGCCGATCTGACCAAGGTGATTACTTCGCGTGAGTTTCTTAAGCGCATCAAATTGGATCCCGCGGAGATAGAAGCCAAGGGCGTCCAACTTGTTTACCTTGATGACGTGCGGGAATCGATCGGCAAAGCAGATCGCCTGCTGGCATTGGCCGGAGCGATGTTGGGGCCGACCGCTCCCTATGAATCCGGCGATCACGACGACACGGCGGTGGTGTTGTTTACCAGTGGTTCGGAGGGAGTCCCCAAGGGGGTGGAGCTGTCCCATCGCAATCTCCTCTCCAATATCCGCCAGGTGACGTCGGTGCTGGACATCATGGACACGGATCGGGTGTTCAACAGCCTACCAATGTTTCACAGCTTCGGAATCACGGCGGCGACGCTGATGCCCTTGGTGCGGGGGCTCTACTCCTTCGTCTATCCTTCCCCGCTGCATTACCGCGTCGTGCCGACCGCGTTTTACAACACGGATTGCACGATCATGTTCGGGACCAATACCTTCCTGAATGGATATGCGCGCAAGGCCCATCCGTATGATTTTCGCAACGTCCGGTTCCTCGTTGCCG
>JBMYQZ010000277.1:0-7169 GCA_049601855.1 Limisphaerales bacterium
TTGGCCCGTGAAGGATATGTCGTCCTGTGTCCCGACGCCTTGGCCTTTGAGGAACGGCAGGATCCGAACGGCAAACTCAAGGGCGGTCGCTACGAACGATTTGAGTTCTTGCGCTACGTCGTGAATGGCAAAAGCATGGCGTGGAAGAACATTCTCGATATGCGTCGCGCCGTCGATTACCTCGTCTCCCGCAAGGAAGTTCAGGCCGAGAATATCGGTTGCTACGGTCATTCAATGGGTTCGACGCACACCTGGCTCGTCGGCCCGTGGGAGCCGCGAATCAAGGCCCTAGTCGGCAATTGCTGCCTCCCAACCTACCAGGCGATCCACGACACACCCTTGCTCCACTGTTTTCCAAACTTCGTGCCCGGCTGGTTGCAATACGGCGATACGCCGGAAATCGCGTCACTCATCGCACCACGCGCACTGCACCTGAATCTGGGCGAAAAGGATGGAGGGAGTCCGATCGACGAAGCACGCGCTGGCTGCGAACGAATTGCCGCCGCGTACAAACGGCGGAGGGCGACCAGCCAGTTCTCCTACTTCATCGAGAAGGGAACGGGCCACGTTCTCTCACCGGCCATGTGGGAGAAGACGAAGGATTGGTTTTCGAAGCACCTAAGAAGCTGACTTGCGTTGAATGATGAGCAGTAGCACGAATCCGAGAAACAAACTGAAGCCCATCAGCAGCCAATATACGTAAGTGGGGAATTCTTCGAAACCCGTGTGCATGTTCACGCCGAGGATCGAGGCGATCGCGGTGATCGGGAGGAAGATGGCGGCCATGAGATTGAGCCGATGAGCGGCGGTTGAGATCTCCCGGCTTTGAGCGGCCTGCTCCTCGGCCCGACGGGCGATGTCGAAGTCGAGAGCGTTCTTCGCCTCGACGCGCAGGAGGTCCACGGTTCGTTCGATGGAGTAGGCCTCGTCGCGCAGGGTGATGATCTCGGTTTCGTTGCCCGTGACCTCGCGGAGTGCCTGCAACACTTGGTGAAGGTTCTTGGCAGAGCGGGCCAAGGGCGCCGCGGCACTCAGAATGCGAAACAACCCATCGGCATCGCGGGTGGTGTCGAGTCTCAAGTCCAGGGCTTCGGCCGCCGCTTCGTAGGACTCCACATGCTTCTTGAGGGCGGGTAAGCCCTGACCTTTTTCGTTGGTCTCCCATTTGCCGTCGGGTTGGCGCCAGAACAGGACGGGTTCGCGTTCGTTGGAGTCGGCTTCGGGGAGGCGGTGGAGAATGAGGAGCAGATGACCCTCGTGGTCCATGAGCCGTTGGCGGCCCGCCTCGGAGCCCAAGCGGGTGGTGATTTCAGGCGGGATCTTCCAGGTGGAGGGGACGATCAGTCGATGTGACATGATGTGTGTTTTTCTTTTCGTTGTCTGTTCACCGCTTGATAGCGTTATGAGGGGATTCTTCACATATAAAATGGGAGGTTCGTTTGTAGCGATTGAAAAGAATTGCTTCGAACGTCATTCCCGGAAACGTTCGCGCTCCCTGCGCTCGGATCATGGCCGGTGAAAGAGTGAATATCGGACGGCCGTTTGCCAATATGACAGCGCACATTTGGGACGGCCAATACCGTGCCGTTCCGGTTGGAGTGTCCGGCCAGTTGTTGCTTGGCGGAATCGGATTGGCCCGCGGTTATCGTGATCGTCCTGAATTGACCGCAGAGAGATTCATCGCCTCTGACGACGGAGAACGGGATTCTCGCAGCGGGGATATCGCAAAATTCCTACCGGATGGCCGCGTCGAATGCCTGGGACGTGATGACGGTCAGGTTAAACTCCGAGGGCATCGAACTCGGCGAGATTGAAGCGGAGTTGTTGCGCCAACGGACAGTCGCCGGACTGGCGGCGGCCATGGACGAATCCCGACGCGAGCGGTCGAATCAGTGCATCGTTCCGATTCGTCCGGTAGAAGGTGGTCCCTCCTTGTTTTGCATTTGCGCCGTGAGTGGCCTTGTCCTCTATTACCGCGAGATGGCGGAAGCTCTCGATCCGACGATATCGGTTCATGGCATTCAAGCGATTGGGGGCGACGGACAGGACGAGCCGTTGACAACCGTGGCGCAGATGGCAAGGCGATTGCGGAACGAGGGTGAGGATGTGCTTTTGTTGGTGGTCGATGCGTTGGGCCCGGCGTTGAAGGTTGGGACCGGGGCGTTCTGGAGGCGCACCATTCGCCGATTGAGAGGGTCGAGAATCCTCGGACTTGCGCGTGGCTTGGTGTATCGCGGGAGGCGTTGGATTCAGAAGAGGCTTGGGCGAGTCGATCCGATTATTGAGGTGGCCGAATCCGACAACATTAGGACGGCCAGTGTCGCCATTTACGAGGCCAGTACGTCATATCGGCGCAAGCGGTGTTTGGGGTGGTGCGACGGGAGCTGGGAGAGGTGTTTCATCGATTGGCCCGCCAAAAGGAATGCGAGATCGTCGAAGGCCACATCATGAGCGACCACGTCCATATGTTTATTGAGATCCCGCCGAAGTTGGCGGTCTCAAGCGCGGTGGGGCATCTGAAGGGCAAGAGCGCGATCCATGTGGCCCGGCATCAACTGTGGCTGAAACGAAATTACAGCGGTCAGTCGCTGTGGGCGCGAGGGTACTTCGTGGATACCGTTGGACGGCGAGAGGAAGTGATTCGTCGCTACATCAAAGAACAAGAAAGCGAAGATCGGCGATTGGACCAGTTGGAGCTGGTAACTGAAACCGAGAAGAAGCGATAGATCTGAACCGAACTACATGAACTGCCGCTTTGAGCGGCTCAAAAATTCAAGCCACCGGCTTTGCCGGTGGTATCTGACTTGGTACGCCAACTGGCAATCCTTGGTGCCGCATATCAGGCTCGTCGAAATCGATATCGTGCTCTCCCGAATGTTTGAAGTACTCGATACCTTTCGCCTTGCGAGTGTCGTAGAGCGGGAACTCAAGCAATTCGCCCTCGATCGATCCGGAAACGAAAATCGGGATTAATGGTTCGCGCGAGACAGTAGTTCCTCAGCGATCTGAACCGCATTCAACGCGGCGCCCTTGAGGAGTTGGTCGCCGGCGACCCAGAAGCAGAGACCGTTGTCGAAGGCGCAGTCTTTGCGGAGGCGGCCGACGGCGCAGTTGTCTTTCTCGGCCTGGATCAAGGGGAGGGGATATTCGTTGTTCTGCGGGGCGTCGATGATGTCGAGGCCGGGGGCTTTCGCGAGCACTTCACGGGCCGCTTCGACGGTGACGGGCTTTTCAAACTCGGCGCTGATCGCGATGGAGTGCGCGCGGTAGACCGGGATGCGAACGCAGGTGACGCTGGCTTTGAAGCCAGGGTGATGCATGATTTTTTGCCCCTCGTTCTCCATCTTCATCTCCTCCTTCGTGTAGAGGCTGTCGAGGAAGACGTCGACGTGGGGGAGGGCGTTGAAGGCGATCTGATGGGGGTAGATTTCCTTCGTGACCTCTTCCCCTTTCACAATCTGGGAAACTTGTTGCTCGAGTTCCTTGATAGCCCAGGCGCCGCTGCCGGAGACGGCTTGGTAGGTGGAGGCAAAGATGCGGGTGACTCCGAAGGCCTGGTGCAAGGGATAGAGCGCCATCAGCGAGATGGCGGTGGTGCAGTTCGGGTTGGCGATGATGCCTTTGTGATTCTTGACGTCCGCGCCGTTGATCTCGGGGACGACGAGCGGCGTGTCGGGGTCCTGACGATAGGCGCTGGAATTATCGACGACCACACAGCCGGCTTCCACGGCTGCAGGAGCGAATTCCTTGGTGATGCCGCCGCCGGCGCTGAACAAAGCGATGTCGATGCCGCCGAAGGAGTCCTTGGTGAGTTCCTTGATCGTGTATTCGTTACCGTTGTAAGTGAGTTTCTTGCCGGCGGAACGGGCGGAGGCAAGCAGGGTGAGTTCGCCCACGGGGAAGTTGCGGCGCTCAAGCACCTTGATCATTTCGATACCCACAGCGCCGGTGGCGCCGACGATGGCAACATGCGGATTCTGGTTCATTCGTTCTCGGTCGCGGACTGTTTTGCGGTTTCTTCGGCCACGGCTTCCTTGATCGCGGACTTGAATCGGTCGAGCCCCACATCAAAGCCGGCGGCGATTTGGAGAACATTCGCTTCTCCGGTCTTCTGCTTGAAGGTCTTCAGATTCTCCTCGGCCGTTGGTTCGTCAACCTTGTTGGCAACCACGATGCGCGGCTTGGAGGTGAGGGAAGGGTGATACTGTTCGAGTTCGCTCAGCAGCGAAAAGTAGTCGTCCCACGGATCACGATCATCGGTGCCCGCCATGTCGATGAGCAGCACGATGATGCGGCAACGCATAATATGCCGCAGGAAGGCATGGCCGAGCCCGACGTTTTCGTGGGCGCCTTCAATGATACCCGGGACGTCGCAGACGGTTAGTCGGGTGTAATCGTCGAACTCCACGATGCCAATCTGCGGATGCAGGGTCGTGAAGGGATAAGCCGCGACCTTGGGGCGGGCGCGGGAAATGGCGGTAAGCAGGGTGGATTTCCCGGCATTCGGATAACCGACCAGGCCGACCTCGGCAATAATGCGGAGTTCGAGTCGGTAGTCGCCTTCGTCACCCGGTTCGCCCGGTTGTGCGAAGCGCGGAACTTGACGCGTGGCCGTCGCGAAGTTCTTGTTGCCCAGTCCGCCGCGGCCACCCGTGCAGAGGATGAATTCCTGTCCGTCCTCGGTGAGGTCGACGATCAACTCGGCGGTTTCTTCCGGGGGAACATAGGTGTCTTCCTCTTCGGCGGAGAGGTCGATTTCCTGGGCCCTGGCACCGGTGGCGGAGTGAATGATCGGGCGGTTGGACGAGCCCATCATCATCGGCTTTTCGTCGCCTTGATCGGATTCAGCTGACGGAACGGTCGGATCAGGGGCTTTGGGCGCCAGCTTCCAGACAAGTGTGCCACACGGCACCTTTACGATCAGATCTTTGCCGGAACGCCCGTCCATCTCCTTGCCACCACCGGGGGCGCCGTTCTTGGCGATCAGGCGGGGGGCGTAGTATTGGTCGACGAGGTTGTTCAGATCGTGCGAGGCCCGAAGGATGACCTTGCCGCCCCGTCCGCCATTGCCACCGCAAGGCCCGCCGTTGGGGCGGAACTTCTCGCGGAGAAAGGCGACGCAGCCTTTACCGCCATCGCCGGCTTTCGCGTATACCTTGACCTGATCGACAAACATTCAAAAAAAAGGGCGAGGCATGTTCTTGCCTCGCCCGCAAAGTGATGCGGCCCGCTTAGTTCTTGGTGGCTTCCGCCTCGGTGACCACGTTGACGCGGCGACCTTCTTTGTCGAACTTCACGTGGCCATCGGCCAGAGCGTAGATTGTGAAGTCCTTGCCGAGGCCGACGTTGCGACCGGGGTGGAACTTGGTGCCCCGCTGGCGAACAATGATGCCGCCGGCGTTGATGGCCTCGCCGCCGAATTTCTTCACGCCGAGACGCTTGCTCGTTGAGTCGCGTCCGTTCCGGGTGCTGCCTGCGCCTTTTTTATGAGCCATGGTAAATCTTGTTGGTTATGCCGTCTTGATGTCGGTGATTTCGACCACGCTGTGCCGTTGGCGATGGCCCTTCTTCTTGCGGTAACCCTTGCGGCGCTTGAATTTGAAGGCCACGACCTTGTCACACTTGATCTGGTCAAGGATCTTGGCCTCAACGCTGGCACCTTCGACTGTCGGCGAACCGATCTGGACCGTGCCGTCGTTGCTGACCATGAGCACCTTGTCAAAGGTGTAGCTCGCGCCTGCATCCGCCGAAAGCTTTTCAACTTCGAGCTTGTCGCCGGCTGCGACCCGATATTGTTTTCCGCCTGTTTCTACGACCGCGTACATAAGTTTCCTTCAAAAAGGGACGGGGAGGGAACCAAAATGGCCCTTAGGTGTCAACCACCGACTGGACGATTTTGCGATCCAGCGCTTTTCCCCCGGCGGGAGCGGCCCTAAGGTCGCTGGCTTTCCGATGAATTCAATCACAATTGGCACCAGCGACCTGCAAACCTCCCGCCTCGGCTACGGCTGCTGGCGGATCGCCGAGACCGAAGAAATCGGCAGTACCACCGGTCGCGAGGCGATTTTGGCGGCTTATGAGGCCGGATATACGCTCTTCGACCACGCAGACATCTACTGTCAAGGCCGGGCAGAATCGGCTTTTGGCAATGTGCTCCACGATGTCACGGGTATGCGGGACGCGATCACCATTGCGACCAAATGCGGTATCCGTGGTCCGGAGGATCCCAAACCCGGCAACGTCGTCCGGTACGATTTCTCGGCCGAATACATCATTCAATCTTGCGAAAAGTCGTTGGAACGCCTGAAGACCGAGACGATCGACCTCTACCAGTTGCATCGCCCGGACTGGCTGATGGACCCGGCGGAGGTGGCCGATGCTTTCGACCAGCTCAAGCAACAGGGCAAGGTCCGTGAGTTTGGTGTGAGTAATTTCGCTCCCAGCCAGGTCACCGCGTTGCAAAGCGCTTGTCCGATGCATCTCCAAGTGCAGCAGGTGGAGATCAGTCTGGTCTGCCTGGAACGCTTCATCGATGGGTCGTTGGATCAATGCCTCGCGGAGAAGATCACTCCGCTGGCTTGGAGTCCCCTCGGCGGTGGCCTGCTCGCTGAGGGCGCCCGAAGTCTTCTGCCCGGGCAGCAGGGATATAACCCAACGCCGGTGTTGAAGGAAATCGACGTGTTGGCCAAGAATCTGGAGTGCAGTCGCGGTGTTATCGGCCTCGCTTGGTTGTTGAAACACCCAAGCGGAATCGTCCCACTCGTCGGCAGCACGAAGCCGGACAAGATCAAGGATGCCGTGAACGCCACGCACCTCAGTCTCTCCCGCGAGGAATGGTACAAACTCCTCGAAGCCTCCCGCGGCGAATCTCTGCCGTGAAAAAAAGCTTCACACCTGCGACGAACGGTTTCCGCTGGCCTGCAGAATGGGAGCGTCATACAGCGACGTGGCTTACCTGGCCGTGGCCGAACGGATGCAGTTTCCCGGACAACTACGACGAAGCGCAGCAAGTCTTCGCCCGACTGATCGAGACTCTGACTCCGCACGAGACCGTTCGTCTGAATGTCTGGGACGCCGCGATGGAATCTTGCGTGCGCGAAGTCCTCGGCGGTCACGGTACGGATCTGCAGAACGTTGAATTCTTTCACCATCCCGCGCGCGAACCATGG
>JBMYQZ010000278.1:0-2074 GCA_049601855.1 Limisphaerales bacterium
CCTGGCTCCGGAACTCAAGACCGAGACTCGCGGTGGTCGCAAGCTCGACGAGAAGTTTCATCCCCACACCGCGTTTTGGAGTGGCTTCATTCAGGTGCTGGGCAATCCGGGAGTGCTGTTGATGTGGATTGCACTGGCGACCGTGTTCACCACCAACGAATGGGTGATGAACACCTATTCGGCGAAGGGTACTTGCGTTCTCGGAATGGCCTGCGGTGGAATGACCTGGTTCTTTTTCCTCAGTTACATCATCTCGATCAGTCACCGGCACATCTCCGACCGGGGTATGTTGTGGATCTCGCGTGCTGCCGGCGCTGGCTTGCTGGCCACGGCCATCGTGATCGGCTTCAAGCTCGCGGTATTGATCGTCAAGGGCTCTTAGATCCATCCCCAAGCCGAGCTCGGAGCTTCTTTAAACGGATTTCCCAGGCGGCAGCGTCTTTACGGTGGATGACTCGTTCTCTATCGTTCCCCTCGTTACCGTCATGAAGCTGCCCTGCAAGTTCAGTCGTCGGAAGTTCATCTTTGGCTCACTGGTCGGAGTGCCGGCGGTGGCGGTGCTGGACGGCTTCACGGTGGAACCGGAATGGCTGGCCGTGAATCATGTGCGGCTAAATGACTCGCCGAAGACGCGGTTGGTGCATTTCACGGACGTACATCACAAGGGTGATCGGGATTACTTTGAAAAGGTGGTGCGCACGATCAACCGCCTGGAACCGGACATCGTGTGTTTCACCGGGGACCTGATCGAGGAGGCGGAGCATCTCGCAGTCGCCTTGGAAGTGGTGACCCAGATCAAGGCCCCGTGCATCGGTGTCCCCGGCAATCACGATTACTGGGCGAAGGTGGATTTCGATTTGTTCAAGGCACCCTTTGAGAGCACGGGAGGGGGGTTCCTGATGGATCAATCGGTCGACGTCGAGGAGCACAGAATCCGTTTTCTCGGACTGACTGGCGGGGCTGATCCGGGCATTGAACCGTCGCCGAACCTGAAGAACGTTTTGCTGACGCATTATCCGGCCCACGTGAAGGACATGCAGGAGCGAAAGTTTGATCTGGCCCTCGCCGGACATTCACATGGGGGCCAGGTGCGCGTTCCCTTCTTGGGGCCGATCTTCCTGCCTTGGCGTTGCGGTGAATATGATCTGGGCTACTTCGACACGAAGTGGGGACCGCTTTACGTCGGGAGCGGGATCGGTTATTTCGCGATTCCCGTTCGGTTCAATTGCCGGCCGGAAGTGACCTTGATTGAGATTTGATGGGCGACGACACGCATTATTTGGGCATCGACATTGGTGGCACGAAATCCGCCGTTACCATCATGAGCGAGGCGGATGGTGTGATTGCCAAGGAACGCTTTGCCACCCAGGGCGAATTGGGTCCGGAGCGGGGTGTCGCGCAGATGATCGAGACGGGCAAACGTCTGATCGACGGTCGGGAGATTTCTGCTGTCGGGATTTCGGTTGGGGCGATGTTTGATCCGTCGACCGGTAGTTTTGGGGCGGCGCCGCATCTGCCCTCGTGGGAAGGTTATCCGGTGGTGGAAAAGATTTCGGAGGCATTCTCCCTTCCCGTGGCAGCGGACAACGACGCGAACGCCTGCGCGCTGGCGGAATGGCGCTACGGAGCGGGCAGGGGAACGCAACACATGGCCTTTCTGACCTTCGGCACGGGACTCGGTGCCGGCCTGATCTTGAACGGCCGCATCTACCACGGTGCTTCTGCCTTGGCTGGTGAAATCGGAGCCACGCGCGTGGCGGATACGGGTCCACCGGTGCGTGGCAAACCGGGTTGTTTGGAGGGCTTTGCCTCGGGTGCGGGGATTGCCGGATTGAGCAGGCTTCGACTCGCCACGTTTTCCGGAAGCACCTGCGTGGATGAAAACGCCACGGCCGCAGACGTTGCCAGGGGCGCCAACGAAGGCGATGAATTCTGCCTCGCGATCATGCATGAGGCGGGCGACCACCTTGGTCGCGGGCTTGCCATTCTCCTCGATCTATTGAATCTCGAAGCGGTGGTCATCGGATCCATTTTCGTTCGTTGTGAAGACCTGCTGCGCCCGTCGATGGAGGTG
>JBMYQZ010000278.1:2084-7165 GCA_049601855.1 Limisphaerales bacterium
GTGGCCCTTCAGCGCGATGCCATGGACACGACGCGCTCTGCCTGCCGGATTGTGCCGGCGGAACTGGGTGAGGAGATCGGTGACTACGCCGCCTTGGCGCTGACCGTCGAAAGCCGGGCTTGAAACCGCTTTACACGCGCGATTGCCGATGGGACAACCACCCGCCGCAAGGAACCCATCATGCCTGGAGAACAACTCAACTATTTCAAATTCAAGTGGCTCAACAACGAGGGCAAAGAGACCGGCCTCTTCCGTAAACGCGGTACCTTCGACGGAGAGACACTGGTCCTGAACGACGTCGCGTTGCCGATCGACAGCATTGTCTCCTTCGACGCGCGCGAGAAATTCATCGCGGTCGCCGTCGTGACTCCGCAGGGCGAAGTGACCTCCATCGCCGCGGCGCTTTCCGGAATGGCGGCCAGCGAGCTCAAGTCCAGGGTTGATGCCGCCTGCAGCGGTGTGTGGGCTCAGAAAGAAAAGAAGGAATTGGAGCAGACGGGTGAAGGACATCGTTACCGCGATGGCTGTTGCCGTCATTGTGATGCGACCGTGGTGCTGACCGACATGGAACCCTCGCCGCAGGTGTACTGTGGCTATTGCGACGAACTTTCCACCACCGATGCGAAGCCGGCCCTGTTGTCTGCTGAGCGCGGGCTGAAGATCTGTGAAGAGTGCGGCATGTTCAGTCGCCCCAAGAAGTTCACGATCTTCTATTTCTATTTCCTCGTCGTCCTTTGGGGTTTCCGCCAGCGGGTGACCTGGCGGTGTCCGGCGTGCATGCGAGGAGAGGCGTGGAAGATGTTCTTCGGCAACCTGCTGTTCGTCATCGGTGTGCCGGTTGCGATCGCGCAACTGATCCGGGCCTACGGTGGTTCAGTGAGCGGTCCTTTCGCCGGTCTCGACAAGGCCAACATCAAGGCCAGCCGAGGGGAACCGATCAAGGCGGTCGACGACTATCGTGCCATTTTGAAACGCGTGCCGAATTCCGCCGGCATCAAGTTCAACATCGGCCTGGGATTGCTGAAACAGAAGACGGAGATGGCGGCCGAGTCTTTCAAACTGGCGCTCAAGGATTGTGCCAACTACACGCCCGCCGCGAATGCGCTCGCTCATTGCTACAAGGAACTGGGCCAGGAAGAGGAGCTGAAAGCCCTGAAGAAGAAGTGGGGTCAGGAGGAACCGGAGCCCGAGAGCGGATCCCAGGAGCCGTCCGCCCTTCCAACAGGCGAGCCCCCTGCCTTGCCAAGCAGCTAGCCCGAATTGGGATAACTGCCGAGGATCTTCACAAACGCGCACTTCTGTTCAAGTTGCTTGATGGCCTTGCCGACCTTGGCGTCGTCCGAGTGGCCGTCCAGATCCACGAAGAAGAAGTAATGCCACGCCCGCCGTTTGCTCGGGCGGGACTCGATCTTGGTCATGTTGATCTTGTGCTTGCGGAAGGCGGAGAGAGAGTCGTGCAACGAACCGACCTGATCCGCGATGCTGAACATGATGCTCGTGCGGTCCTTGCCGGTGGCGGGGCTGCACTCGCGACCGAGCACGAGGAACCGGGTGGCGTTGTTCGCGTTGTCCTGGATATCGTGCTCGATGATGGGAAGGTTGTAGGTCTCCGAGCAGAGCGAGCCGGCGATGGCTGCAGCCGTCCGACTGCGCTTGGCCATCTGCGTGGACCGCGCGTTGGATGAGGTTTCCACGATCTCGGCCTCAGGGATATATTTCTGAATCCAAAGGCGGCATTGCGCCAGTGTCTGCGGGTGGACGTAGAGTTTCTTGATCTGCTTGCGCGGAACCTTGCTGAGGAGACAGTGCGAGATCGGCAGCATGATCTGCGCGACCACCTTCAAATCGCTGTCGACGAACATGTCGAGCGTGTGATTGACGACGCCCTCGGTGGAATTCTCGATCGGCACGACGCCGTAATCCGCACGGTGTTTCTCCACCTCGGCAAAGACACCGGCAATCGTCTTCTGTGGCGAATAACTCAGGCTGTGACCGAATCGTTGAATCGCTGCCTGATGGGTGAAGGTCGCCTCCGGCCCGAGGTAGGCGATCGTCATCGTCTTCTCGAGCGACAGGGAACTCGACATGATTTCGCGATAGATCGCGCGCATGGCCGAGTCCTTGATCGGGCCCTTGTTGAGCGCGCAGATGCGCTTGAGCACGGACTGCTCGCGGTGGGGCGCGTAGATTTCCTGGCCGTGCTGGAGCTTGTATTCCCCGATGGCGCAGGCGTGCTTCGTTCGCTCGTTCAGCAGCTTGATGATCTGACGATCAAGCTTGTCGATGGCGTCGCGATGTTCGCTGAGTGGCACAGGCGCTTAGACGTCCAACTTGGTCCAAGCGGCGTTCTTCTGCGAAGAACCAACCACCGCATCGATGAAAGCCATGCCCCGGACGCCGTCCTTGATCGTGGGGTAGTCCAACGCGGGATCGCCCGCCGGCAGATCCTTGCCGTCGTGGACCGCACGGATATGGTTGGCGAAGTTCTTGTAAATGTTGGCGAAACCTTCGAGGTATCCCTCGGGATGGGACGGCGGTGTGCGGGTGGCCGCAGCGGCATTGGCGCCGAGGTAACCGTTGCCGGTTCGATAGATCTGAATCGGCTCGTCCAGCCACTTGACGAGCATCGTGTTCGGCTCGTTTTGATGCCATTCGATGCCGCCTTTTTCACCGTAGACCCGGATGTTCAAGTTGTTCTCTTCGCCCACGGAAATCTGCGAGCTATGCAGGATGCCCTTGGCACCGTTGTCAAAACGGAGGAGGACGTTCACGTCGTCATCAAGCTGGCGTCCCTCGACGAAGCTCGTAATGTCGGCGGCGAGTTCGGAAATCTGGCAGCCGGTGATGTACTCGGCGAGATTCTCGGCGTGAGTGCCGATGTCACCCACGCAACCGCCGGCACCGGATCGTGCCGGATCCGTGCGCCAATCGGCCTGCTTCTGGCCTGACTCTTCCAAACGGGTGGCAAGCCAGCCTTGCGGGTATTCGACGACGACCTTGCGGATCTGGCCGAGTTTGCCGGCGGCGATCATGTCGCGGGCTTCCTTCACCAACGGGTAGCCGGTGTAGTTGTGCGTTAATCCGTAGAGCTTGCCTGAGTTTTCGACGATGCCGGCGAGTTCCTTCGCCTGCGCGAGGTCGAAGGTGGCCGGCTTGTCGCTGAGCACGTGAAAACCTTTTTCCAAGGCCAGCTTGGCCGGTGGAAAGTGCATGTGGTTGGGCGTCACGATCGCCATGAAATCCATGCGCTGATCCTCGGGGAGGGCGGCCTCGCCATTGATCATCTCCTCGTAGGTGCCGTAGCAGCGATCGGCTGGCAGGAAAAGGTCCGCACCGCTCGCCTTGGAACGCTCGGGATCAGACGAAAAAGCGCCGCAAACCAACTCGATCTGCTGATCAATCGCCGCCGCTATCCGATGAACCGCACCAATAAAAGCGCCACGTCCGCCACCCACCATTCCGTATCGAATTTTTCTGCTCATAGAATTTGCGCGCGTTTATAGGGATCAGGTCGATTCCAGTCAACAGCTCCCGCCGGATGCTCAGGAACGGTTGCCACGCCCAGTCGTTTCGCCTAAGTTCCCGCCTCCCGTGCGCCGGGGCAGGGCTTCGGAACGGCGGGAAACACGAATTCACCAATGAAGGTGCAGGTTTTAAAATCGAAGATTCACCGCGCCCGGGTCACCGGGGCGAGCGTCGATTACGAGGGTAGTATGACGATCGCCGCCGATCTTCTGGAGAAGGTGGGCATGTTGGAATACGAGAAGATTCTCGTGGGCAACATGGGCAATGGCGAGCGTTTCGAAACCTACATCATTGCCGGTGAACGCGGCTCCGGCGTGATCGAGTTGAACGGAGCCACCGCTCATCTCGGGAAAATCGGCGACCAGGTGACGATCATGTCCTTTGCGGATATGGACGTTTCGACTGCGAAGGAGTGGAAGCCGAAGGTGATCGTGTTGGGCGAAGGGAACGGGATCAAGATTGACCGGACTTGAGCGCAAGTTTGGTCCGAAGAAATAGCTTTCGCTCGTCCCGGCTTGGTTCTAAAGCAACCTGATGCAGTTGCGCCTGATTGTACTCCTGATCCTATCTCTCATTCTTCCTGCTCACGCGGCCAAGAACTTCCGTGCTGGTGCGGCGGTCGTAGACGTAACACCGACCAAGTTGCCCGTACGAACGGCCGGCAGCATCCGCGAAACTTGGAAGAGCGACATTACCGACCCTTTGAACGTCCGCTGTGTCGTCCTGGACGACGGCCGGGAACAGATCGTGGTCGCGACGGTGGACACCTGCCTGATGGGGCGCGAGATGCTCGACCAAGCCAAGGTGATGGCGGAGAAAACGACGGGTATCCCGACGGCCAACATGATGATTTCCGCCACCCATGCGCATTCCGCACCGGCTGTGCATCCGGCGCACGGGACGGAACCGCATGCGGATTATCGTGAGTTTCTCACCGGCAAGATCGCGGAAGCGATCAAGTTGGCGCACGGGAAACTGCGTCCCGCCCAGGTCGGCTGGGGCGTCGGCAAGTGCGAGGAATATGTTTTCTGTCGCCGCTGGTTGATGAAGCCGGGCACGGCTTTCTCGATTCCCTTCACCGACGCCAAGACCAATCTCGCGCAAATGAATCCGGGCAACGCGAACAAGAACAAGGTTCGCGCGACCGGCCCCGCCGATCCGGCCGTGACTGTACTGTTGGTGCGCGATCGAAAAGGTCGGCCCATTTCCGTGCTCGGCAATTACTCCACGCATTACGCCGGCGCCCCCGGCATCTCGGCGGATTACTTCGGAGTTTACGCCGATGAGATGGCCAAACGACTGGGTGCCCCAAAAGACTTTGTCGGTCTTATCAACAATGGAGCCAGTGGCGATGCGAATTGCAACAACGTGCTCAGCGAAAAGCGCAAGAAGTATGATCGCTTCATCGTCGCCAAGGCCGTGGTTGATGCCTCGATGGAGGCAATCAAGAATATGAAATTTCACGATTGGGTGCCGGTGCGTTCGGCTGAAATCGAATTGGGACTCCAAGTGCGTAAGCCAAGCCCGAAAGAGTTGGCGGAGGCAAAAGCCTATCT
>JBMYQZ010000279.1:0-7151 GCA_049601855.1 Limisphaerales bacterium
GGCGAAGGCGTGGTCCGAAACATCCGCGTCGCTGGATCGGCGAAGCCTTTGACGGTGAATCTCATGGTGGGCGTGTCCGATGATTTCTTCTTGCGGCAGGAGAATCGTGAGGATGTTGAAGTCAAGCGAGAGGGTGACGTCACCAGTGCGGTGGTGGCTTCACGGCCGGAGGGGATCGAGTTCTGGGTGACTCACGGGAACACGAAAGCTCCGGTGAATGCCGACCAAGTCCGGTCTCGTTGGCACGAAGAAGTCGTAACCCAGGCCAAGCTCTCCAAGTCACGCGCGACGTACGTGGTGGATGACATCGAGCTGCCAATGAACAACCCATGGAAACGCAACGTGCGGCCCGGGGACATTCAGTTCAAGCGCGACGGTACGGGCGTGATGGTGACCTTGGATGGCGATGTCTGGCTGGTCCGAGGGCTGAAGGGCGACCTGGAAGCGATTCGTTGGAAGCGATTCACGTCGGGCTTACATGAGCCGATGACGCTGGCGATACGGGACGACGAGATATTCGTGTTCGACAAGAACGGAATCTGGAAACTGATCGACCGCAATGGAGACGAAGAGGCGGATGTGCACGAACTTTTTTCCAATGCCTTCGCCCAGACGATCGATATGCGGGAATTTCCGACCACGATCCGAAATGCGCCGGACGGGGAATTTGTCATTGCGAAAGGCGGACAACAGAAGACCTACGGCAAGCACAATGGCAGCATCTTGCGCGTCTCGAAAAACGGGAACAAGGCGACGTTGCTGGGTTACGGATTTCGCCAGCCGGCGATCGGCGTGAACATTCGCACCGGCTTGGTGACATCGGGCGACCAGGAGGGGAATTACATCCCGAGTTCACCATTGCATGAGGTGCGGGACGGCCAGTTCTACGGCTACATCGACGACAAGGTGCACGGTCGGGAGAAGTATCCGGACAAGATTACGCAGCCCATGACCTGGATGCCGCACGCGGTGAACGCCTCGGCGATATCGCAGGTGTGGTTATTCGATGCGAAAATGGGGGCGCTCAACGACCAGATGGTGCATATCGGTTTCACCCGACCGGAATTGTTCAAGGTGATGTTGAACGATCGCGGCCCGAAATTGCAGGCGGCATTGACGAGTATCACAACGGATTTTCAGCATCCGCCGCTGAACGGCTCGGTGAATCCTTCCGACGGGCAGATGTATGTCGCGGGGTTCCAGGTGCAGGGATGGGGCAACGTATTGAACCGATTGGTGGGCATGAGCCGGGTGCGATACACCGGCCGACCCGTCACCTTGCCCGAAGAGGTTGTACCGATGGATCAAGGCATCCTGATTCGTTTCGGAGTGGAACTGGATCCGGTTCGGGCGGCGAGTCCGGCCAACTACTCACTGGCGACCTGGCATTACCAACGGACGCCGAACTACGGCTCCGCGCAATACAAGGCGAACGGGGAACCGGGTATCGAATTTCACGCGGCGAGCAGCGCGTATCTATCCGGGGACGGCAAAAGCGTGTTTATCGGCGTGCCGAAGATGAAACCGGTGATGCAGTTGCGAGTGGGTTGGTCCTTGGCGACCAAGAAAGGAAAGGCCTTTGAAAAGAACGCCTACACCACTCCCCATTCGCTGGCGAAGTTTGATGCGAAAGCTGAGGGCTTTGGGGATCTCAAAGTCGACCTGACGCCACGGGAATTGGCGAAACAGAAGGCGGGCCCGGTGACCTTTGCCGAAGGCAAGCGACTCTATGGATTGCTCGGTTGTATTGCCTGTCACTCCGTGAATGGTGATACTCTGTCCAAGGTCGGTCCTACCTGGATGGGCCTGTTTGAGAGCGAGCGGGATGTCGTCATCAACCGCAAGAGGCAGAAGGTGAAAGCGGATCTGGCGTATTTGCGTGAGTCGATTCTTGATCCCACGGCCAAAATCGTTCGTGGATTCGAGAAGGGAGAATATGCCATGCCAAGCTATGCTGGCGTGGTGACGGATTCGCAAATCGAGGCGCTGTTGCTTTACATCGAGGGAGTGAAAGACGGGGATACGGAAGCGGGCGGCGCGACCAAGATCGACGCGAGCAAGTTCGAGTGAATCTCAGCAAATGCGGGCGCGGGACAGGTTCTGGACGTCCACGAGACCGATGGCGTGATTCTGTTCGTCGATCACCACGATTTCGTTGATGCGATTCAGCTCCAGTTTGCAAACGACTTCGGCAGCGAGCTTGGCACGTTCGATCGAGACCGGATCTTTGGTCATATGATAGACGTGCTGGGCCACCACCTCGCGGTGATCGTAACCCAGAGACATTCGAATCCTGAGCAGATGCGCCGGTTGCGGCACGGTTTCGCCTGAAGCGTATCGATGCCGCGAGTTGGTCCCAAACCGCCACCGGTCGATTTTGCCCATCATTGACATTTCCATTTATGGAATTGCCCGTACATTGCCGCGCATGAGCGAGTCGGTTTTGTTGCAATTGAGCGATGTAGGGAAGGATTACCAGGCCACGGATGAGGGCGAAAAGTTGATCGTGCTTGCGGGCACGAATCTCTCCGTCGAATCCGGCGAGACGATCGCCATCGTGGGTCCTTCCGGTTGCGGCAAGAGCACGATGTTGAACCTGATCGGCGCGCTGGATTCGCCGAGCTCCGGCTCGGTGTCGCTGGACGGTGAAGACCTTGGTGCCGCCAACGAGAAGCAACTCTCTGATCTGCGCAATCGCAAGATCGGTTTCATCTTCCAGTCCCATCATTTGCTGCCCCAGTGCTCGGTCTTGGAGAATGTCCTGGTGCCCGTGATTGCTCGAGGTCCCGCTGATGCCGAGTCCATTGAACGTGCCAAGCGATTGTTGAAACGGGTGGGGTTGGGTGAGCGCTTGAATCATCGGCCAGGACAACTCTCTGGCGGTGAGCGCCAACGCGTTGCGGTGGTGCGGGCGTTGATCAACCAGCCCAAAGTGATTCTCGCCGACGAACCGACCGGTGCCTTGGATCGCAATTCCGCGGCGACGCTCGCCGATTTGTTGTTGGAGTTGAACCAGGAGGAAAAGGTGACGCTCATCGTGGTCACCCACTCGCTGGATCTGGCCAAGAAGATGGGACGTACCATGGAATTGCGGGACGGCAAGCTGGAGGAGCTGAAATGAACTTCCGCACCCTCATTGTGCGCAGCCTGAGTTTTCATGCCCGCTCGCATATTGGCGTGATTCTCGGCGCGGCGGTCGGCGCGGCGGTGTTGATCGGGGCGTTGATCGTCGGTGATAGCGTGCGCAGTTCATTGCGGGAGATGGCGCTCAAACGTTTGGGCAAGATCGATCACGCGATGGTGACCAACGATCGCCTTTTCCGCGAACAACTCGCCGAAGACATGGGCGGTGTGCCCGTATTGATGCTTCCGGGCGTGGCGGTGAACAGCGACAGCGAAATTCGGGCAGATCGCGTGCAGGTCGTCGGGATAAACGAGGCATTTTGGGACCTCGCTGATGCCAAACCGAGAAACACGAAGCTCGCCGAGGATCAATTGCTGTTGAACGAAGCCTTGGCCGAACGGTTGGGTGCGAAGGTGGGTGATTCGGTTTCGATTCGGGTGCCAAAGATCTCCTCGCTCTCGCGCGACGCGCCGATGGCCACGCAGGATGACGACACCGCGGGGATGCGCTTCACGGTCACGGAAATAGTTTCGTCGGAGCAACTCGGCCGGTTCAGCCTGCAGGCCAACCAGATCCCGCCGTACAACGCTTTCATCTCGCTCGCCCGCATGCAGGAGCGAGCCAACGCCACCAATCGCGCCAACCTCATGCTCGTCAGTGGCGCGGCGAAAAAGGTCAGCCAACACTGGCGACTGGAAGACGCTGATTTGCAATTGCGCGCGCTGACCAACAGCCCGATGACCGAGTTGCGCTCCCCGCGTGTCTTTCTCGATCCGCCGGTCGTCGCTGCTGCCGCCAGGGCCTTTCCGGAGGCGGCCAAACTGCAGACCTATTTCGTGAACAGTCTGAAGGTCGGGCAGAACGAGGCGTTCTATTCGATGGTGACTGCGGCCGGTCCGCCGTGGGTCCCGTCCGATATGCAGGACGACGAGATCCTCGTCAATAAACTGCTCGCCTCGGATATAGAGTCCAATCCTGGTACCCGACTCACGCTCACCTACAACGTCGTCGGCCACGCGCGGAAGATGGAGGAACACACCAAAGTGTTCACCGTCCGCGGCATCGTGGACATGGGCGGGATTTACCAGGACTCCAGCCTGATGCCGGACTTTCCAGGCATGACCGATGCCGAGTCCTGTCGTGATTGGGACACCGGCATGGACGTTGGTATCGAGAAACTCTCGAACAACGAACAGGATTACTGGGATCGTTATCGCGGCACGCCCAAGGCCTATGTCACCGCTGCTGCCGGCGCGAAGATGTGGAACAACCGATTTGGTCAACACACTGCGGTTCGCGTCCAGGGCACCAACGTCGTCGAAATTGAAAAGACCCTCCTTGCTACGCTCGATCCCGCCGCGATCGGTTTTGTGCTGCAACCGCTGCGCGAACAGGCGCTCGATTCCAGCAAAGGCGCGCAGGACTTCGGGGGACTGTTCATCGGCTTCAGTTTCTTCCTCATCACGGCGGCGTTGATCCTTGTTTCCATGTTGTTCCAATTCAGTGTGGAACAGCGATCGAAGGAAGTTGGCACGTTGTTGGCGATTGGCTACGAGGCCAGACAGGTGCGCAATCTCCTGCTCGGCGAAGGCGTCGGACTGGCCGCGATCGGCAGCGCGATCGGTCTCGTCGGCGGTATTTGGTACGCCCAGGCAATGCTGCACGGCTTGTCGACGATCTGGCGCGATGCTGTGGGGACATCTGAACTCGCGTATCATGCTGGTCCCGCGACCCTGATCGGCGGATTGTTTGGAGCCATTGCCGTGGCGGCATTTAGTCTCTGGTTGGCACTGCGGAAACAAGTGGCCCAACCCGCGCGAGAGTTGCTGGCTGAAAACGACAGCAGTATCGCAGTGCACGATCGCCGATCGGGCGCGGGTAAACGCAACTTCTATATCGGTGCCGCCTCCTTCGCGGGTGCGCTGGGGTTGACTGCTTGGGCCTTCACCGCGAGCGAATCGGCCAAGCCGGGCGCATTTTTCGGAGCCGGCGCGTTGCTGCTCATCGCGGCGCTTTGCTTCACCGGCATGTTCCTGTCGATGCTCGAAAATGCCGCCGGCAAGACGCCATCCCTTGGCGGACTTGGCGTGCGAAACATCTCCCGGCGCCGCCGGCGAAGCATGGCCACCGCGATCATGCTGGCCTGCGGATGTTTTCTCGTCTTGTCGATCGGTGCGTTCCGTCTCGACGAGAATCTCAACGCGACCGAACGCGACTCCGGTACAGGTGGATTCCTTTTCCTCGGGGATGCTTCCGTTCCCATTCGGCCCGACCTGAACACCGACGAGGGAAAAGAATTTCTCGGCATGGATCCGGAAGATCTGCCGGACGTAAACTACGTTCAGATGCGCGTGCGGCCCGGAGACGACGCGAGTTGTCTGAACCTCAACAAGGCCCATCGCCCCCGGATCTTGGGTGTGAACCCTGCCGCGTTCAGCGAGCGCAAAGCCTTTCGTTTTGCAAAGACCATTGAAGCAACCGAAGATCCCTGGAGCTTGCTCAAGATGGAGACTGACGATGGCGCGATCCCCGCCATCGGCGACAACGCCTCCTTGATGTGGGCAATGAAATCCGGCGTCGGCAAGATTATCGAGTATCCAGATCTGGATGAACGCGGACAGAAGATCCGCTTCCGCATTGTCGGTGGTGTCGCCAATTCGATTCTGCAAGGAAACCTGATCATCGACGAAGACGCCTTTGCCGCGCGCTTCCCCTCGCAGGAAGGCTACCGTTCCTTCCTCATCGACGGCCCGACCGAACAGGCCGATACGATCAAGAAACAACTCACCCGCGACCTGCGCGACAACGGCCTCGAACTCACTCGCGCAACCAGGCGTCTTGCCCAGTTCAATGCCGTGCAAAACACGTACCTCGGCACCTTTCAAATCCTCGGTGGGCTCGGTCTCCTGCTCGGCAGCGCCGGCTTGGGGGTGGTTGTTTTGCGCAACGTCCTCGAACGTCGCGGCGAATTCGCCGTGATGATGGCGCTCGGCTTCCGCTCGGGTGCGCTCAAACGACTTGTCGTCGTCGAACACGTTGCCCTGTTGTTGCTCGGATTGGTCAGTGGGATTGGAGCCGCGATCATTGCTGTCATTCCTGCACTGCAGGCTCCCGCCAGCGATCTTCCCTACGACAAGCTTTCCCTGACGCTGGCCGGCGTGTTGTTCAGCGGCATCATTTTCACCTGGCTCGCTTCGGTCTGGGCCTTGCGCGGAAAAATTCTCGATTCCCTGAGGAACAATTGACGGCCATTTCCCGTCCAACCCTACCGACATGAAAACGCTTTGCTCGTTCCTGCTCGCCTGCGCGGTGTCCTTGGCCGCCGCCGGCAAGAAGTCCTATCCACGGCACTGGGGTTCACCACCGCCGATCCAGACGCAGGACATTGTGAATCTGCCCGGCGGATACGGGAAGGGCAGTTCCACGTTGTCGAACTGGATCCGGCGTAACCTCGAGCGTGACCAGAAGCTCAAGGGCAATCTGCCCAAACAAAAACCATTTCCGGCACATTGGGGACCGCCGCCGAGGATCCAGACCAAGGATTGGCGGCCGCTTCCCGGCGGTTACGGGCGTGGCAGTTCCACCCTCGGCCGTTGGATCCAACTCAACCTCAATCGCGACGCGGCCGCGAAGGCCTCAGCCCAGCCCAAGCCGCTTTACCAGAATGACTTTTCGAAAGAAAAAGCCGGTGAACTTGATCACCCGTTTCTCGTCCTCGATGGCTCCTACAAGGTGATCCAGACCGACGAAGGGAAACTCCTGGAACTTCCCGGCGCCCCCCTTGACACCTTCGGCGTCCTCTTCGGTCCGACAGCGACCACCAACGTTGCTGTGCAGGCTCGGATCCGTTCCACGAATAACAAGCGCCGTTATCCGTCCTTCGGCGTTGGACTCAATGGCGTGGGCGGCTACCGCCTCCAGGTTTCGGCCGCCAAACGCAAGCTGGAGATCCATCGGCTGGACGAGGTTGTCCAGTCAGTCCCTTATCGCTGGAAATCAGGCTCCTGGCTCTGGCTCAAATTGCAGG
>JBMYQZ010000280.1:0-6886 GCA_049601855.1 Limisphaerales bacterium
GTTGTGAATGCGCTCCATCGCCGCTTCGGCGTGCTTGTAGAGCAGGCACTGCCCGAGGACGCTGTGGGCCGAGAGCTGTACCTGTACAGGGTCGTCGGTGGCGACGACCGCGCCGACGATCTCGGTCACCTCGCCGGGCAGCGACCCGCCGTTCGTGTCGCAGAGCACCAGCCGGGTCGCCCCGCCGTTCAACGCGGCTTCGAGGCCGCCGGCGGTCTGCATGTGCTGGCGACGGAACGCCACGAATCCCGCCGGATCGACCGGCAGCTGCGTGGCCGCTGCGCGCGTCAGGGAGATCCCGGTTCCTCGCATTTCTACATTTCCCTCGAAGATGACCTGATGCGTCTCTTCGGTTCCGACAAGATTGTCAAAGTGATGGAGCGCGTTGGCCTGGAGGAAGGCCAGGAACTGGAGCACCCGCTGCTCAATCGCTCGATCCAGACCGCTCAGAAGCGCGTCGAACAACAGAACTTCCAACGCCGCAAACACACGCTCGAATACGACGACGTGATGAACAAGCAGCGCGCGACCATTTACGGTTTCCGCAATGAGATCATCCGTGGTGATGACGTTCGTGACCGGATCATGGATATTCTCGAGGAGGTCGTTGTGGCGAAGGTCGAGGACACCATCAATCCGGAAGAAGAACCCGACGAGTGGGATCTGCGCCCCTTCGCCGACTGGGTGAATCTCACCTTCCCGCTCGGCATGCCGGAGGACAATATCCGTGAAGCTGCCCGGAAAGAGAGCGAGATGCCGGTGGAAGACTCGATGTTCTCCGGCCTCAACATGGCGCAATTTGGCGTCGCCAAGTTCATCGCCGAATCCGTCCGTCAGGCTTACGACACGAAGATCGGTTTCGAAGATCCCGAGGAGTTCGCCTCCGTCGAACGTGTCATCGTGTTGAGCGCCATCGACAAGATCTGGCGTGAGCATCTTTACAACATGGACAGCCTGCGCACCGCCATCTCGCTGCGTAGTTACGGTCAACGCGATCCGCTGATCGAATACAAGGCGGAAGCTTCGACCTTGTTTGAGGAAATGCGGGTCAACGTGAAGAGTGAGATCTGTCACAACATCTTCCGGAGTGCCTCCAGTCTTGCCGCCCTCGAAAGCTTCTTCCAAAGCCTCCCGGCCCAGGCCAGCCATGCGGAAGTGGATTCCTTCGGTGTCGGTGCCGCCCAGCAACAAGCCCGGGCGTCGGACGTCGTCTCGGAAGCGGCTGAGGAAATCGAGCGGGCCACGCCGATCCGTTCCGGTCCCAAGGTCGGCCGCAATGACAAGTGTCCCTGCGACAGTGGCAAGAAGTACAAGCATTGCTGCGGGAAGTAGGGCTACGCGTTTCCACCTAATTGCGCATCCACCGCTTTGAAAAACGGACAGCTAGGGCTACTGTTGGCCCATGGCTGAATCCCCGGAGTCCGGAGCGCAGAAGGGACGATTCTTCGATCCCTTTGGTGAAGGGATGGATGAACCGCTGTCGGGATTGCTGCCACGGGAGAAACTCGACGAGCTTTCCATTCTTCAGATTCTCGATCTCATCGCCGATAAACTGCCGCGCAAGCATAGCGCCCTGATCGATCTCGTTTATCTCCGCGAACGTGTGGCCACGATGGAGGAGACCAACGACCAGGCGCGTGAGGCCTTGGAAAAGTATGACGAGATCGTCGAGAAGCTCCGTGCGCCCGCATTGCGGATGGGGACCTTTCTGGGCTGGCAGGATGCGAGTCAGGCGCATGTGTGTGTGAACGGCACGGACTACATCTGCAAGGTGGACCCAACCTTGCAGCCAGAGGAATTGCAGAGTGGCCAACGTGTCTTGTGCAACGAGGCTTATGCGATCGTCAACATCATGGGTTTCGATCGCACCGGGCCGGTCGTGCGAGTTGATGAACTTCTGTCGGATGGCCGCATTCGGATTGGGCAAGAGGGTGGTTCGGCGGCGATGGTGATTCAGCGCTCCGATTTGTTGGCCAAGGAGAAGTTGAAATCAGGGATGGATGTTCGGCTGGATTCCAATCAACGCGTTGCCTTGGAAGTGGTCGGAGTTGGGAAACGGGTGGAACGTTCTTTGGAGACGGTCACCGAACTACCATGGTCGGATATCGGCGGGCAGGACGAAGCATTGCAGGCGATTCGCGATACCATCGAAATGCCGTTCCTGCATCGCGATTTGTTCGAGAAATTCGATCACAATGTTCCCAAGGGTTTTCTCCTGCATGGTCCCCCTGGTTGCGGCAAGACGCTGCTTGGCAAGGCGACGGCTTACAATCTGCGCGAGCAGATCAAGATTGAGACGGGCGTCGATCATCCCGAGTTTTTCCTCCACGTGAAAGGCCCCGAGATCCTGAACATGTGGGTGGGCGAAAGCGAACGGCAGGTTCGAGATCTCTTTGCGCAATGTCGTGAGCGAGCCAAAGAAGGTGCCTTGGCTTTTCTGTTTATTGATGAAGCCGAGTCTATCTTGGGCACGCGCCGTGGCGGTCGGTTCTCCAGCATCCTGAGCACGCTGGTTCCCATGTTTTGCACTGAGATGGATGGACTTGAGCCCTTGCAGAACACCGTTGTGATTCTTGCCTCCAACCGTGCGGACCTGATTGATCCGGCCATCCTTCGGCCCGGTCGAATCGATCGGAAGATCCGCGTCAAGCGCCCGGATCGCGATGGCGCGAAGTCGATCTACAGCATTTATCTCAAGGAATCCCTGCCACTGGAAGAGTCACGTGACGATCTCGCTGAATTCATCACTGAGGCGCATTTCGCCAAGACATCGGAGAACGAGTTTCTGGAAGTCATCCAGCGAAGCGGCCGCAAAGAAGTGCTGTATCGCGGCGATATGGTCAGCGGCGCGATCATAGCCGCCGTGGTTGAGCGCGCGAAAAGCATGGCCATCAAACGGGCGATCGAATCGGGTGAAGACACTTCGATCAACCGCGACGATCTGTTGCAGGCGCTACGACTGGAACACTCAGAAAATGACCTCTTCCCGGCGACGGACCTCACGGAAGACTGGCTGAAGCTGACCGACTTCGATCCCGAAAACGTCGTTCGCCTCGGGCCGGTTACCAGCGGTCGCAACGAGTCGCTCGCGACAGGCGCTGTCTAAGTTGTTCATGGATCCGATCATTCACTTCGGGATCGAAACCGAGTACGGGATCACCCGTGACGGTGAAGAGGATCTGGATGTGGTCGCCGAATCAATCGCCCTCGTTCGCAGCGCCATGGCGCCCGGCGTGCGAATGAAGTGGGATTACGATTCCGAGGATCCACATGCGGATGTTCGTGGTTTCAAGGTCGATGAGTTGCGCCAGGATTACGATGAGGCCAACTACTTCGCACAGGATGCGCAGCGGGAACTGACCTTTACCGAGATCAAGAGTGACCTGGCGCTCAGTAATGGTGCCCGCTTCTACAACGATCACGCCCACCCGGAGTATTGTACGCCGGAATGCTCCAATCTCGACGAGATCGTGATCCACGATCGGGCTGGGGAACGAATCGTGATGGACTGTGCGGAGCGGCTTTCGCTGGAACGCGGTGACACGGTCCGAATCTACAAGAATAACACTGATTTCCGAGGGCACAGCTACGGTTGCCACGAGAACTATCTGCTCCCGCGAGCGTTGCCCTGGGAAGATCTGGTGCGAGGGGTTGAAGCCTTCATGGTCACTCGCCAAATCTTCTGCGGAGCGGGTAAGTTTGCCATGGAAGCCGAGGACAAGTTCCTCTCGCCGCGATTCCAGATTGCGCAACGGAGCGATTTCTTTCAGGTGCAACAAAGCGTCGACACGATGCAGAAGCGGCCGCTCATCAACACCCGTGACGAACCGCACGCCAACCCGGAGAAGTGGCGGCGGTTTCATGTGATCATTGGCGACGCGAACATGTCGCCCTTCGCCACTCGCTTGAAGGTGGGAACGATGGCTCTTCTGTTGGAGGCATTGGTCCGGAATCCCAAGCTGGCTCTGCCTCAGATCGTCGCGCCCCTGGACACCCTGAAGTCAATCTCGTGGGATCGTGATTTCCGGTGGGAGTTGACGATGGAGGATCGCTCCCGTTCCACGGCAGTCGAAGTGCAGCGAAGCATCTTGGAGGCGATTCAGGAGACCTGTCCGCTGGATCAACCAGATCACAAATGGACGGTGCGAGAATGGGCTCGGGTGTTGGATGATCTGGAGACCGACTATATGCGCTGCGCTGATCGTCTGGATTGGGTGGCGAAGCAGAATTTGATCCGTGAGTTTCAGAAAGCGCAAGGATTGGGGGACGATGATCCATGGCTGCAGAGTCTGGATCTCGAATACCATCGACTGGATCAGGATGAGGGTTTGTATTTCAGTTTGGAAGGCGCCGGGGCAATGCTGGGTGTGCCGATGGAGAGTGCAGTTCGAACGGCGCAGAAACTACCCCCTGACTCAACCCGAGCGTTTATCCGTGGCAAATGCATCGAACGCTTTGGTGACAAGGTGCTCGCTGCTCAGTGGGATCACGTGATCCTGCAAGGAGCGGACTATGATATCAAAATTTCCCTCCTCGATTTATTCGCTCCGGAAACGATCGTGCGTTATCGTGAGGCGATCGAAAAAGCCGAGAGCCCCGATCACCTGAAACTTATTCTAAATTCCTGATGCCTGATCAAAAGCAGAAACAAAAAGAGTCCGCTCCCGGTAATCCTGGTGGCGATGGTGCCGGTCCTTCGTCGCCCAGTGTCGATAAGCCCAACGTGCAGGATCTGCTCAAGAAGATGAAGAAGGTCGATCCTGAGCAGGCCAAACGCTATCGCCAACGGACCGGGCAATGAGCGACGGCCAACAAATCGCCGGTGATTTCCTCTCGCTGCTGGCGACGAACTCAATCGCGCCGATCAGTGCGCGGGCCACGGATGCCAGTCCGACCGAAACGCAGGGCACGACGGTGTTCGCATTCGAGTATTCTGAAGGAGTGATGATCGTCGGCGATCGTCGCGCGACGGCGGGAAATGTGATTGTCACCGATCAGGTCGACAAGGTCATCGAACTCGATTCGCAATCGGTGCTGGCGATCGCGGGTGTGCCGGCCACCGCCTTTGAGATGGCTCGCGTATTGCAGACTTCCTTTGAGTATTACCGTCGCAGCCAGTTACAGGCCCTCAGTCTGCCAGCCAAGGTGCGAGCCTTGGCGCGTCTCCTGCGTGAGAATCTGCCGTTGACCGTGCAGGGGATTGGTGTGGTGGTCCCGATCTTTGCCGGGGTCGATCGTTCCTGTGATCCGGCCCGGCCGAAGATCTTTTTCTACGATCCGCTTGGCGCTCAATTCCAGGCAGTCGGATTTGCTTCATCCGGGAGTGGATCGATGACAGTCCGGAGCGTCTTGAGTTTTCAGGAAAAGCACGGCGGCCAGAAACCGCGCGACATGAAACGCGAAGAAGCCGTTCGCTTTGCCTTGCGGATGCTGATGACCGCCGCTGATTTGGATTCAGCCACGGGAGGCGTTAATCCCGGCAAACAGTCGTTTGCGACGATTCGCGTATTGACTTCGGATGGAGTGGCGAAAGTGGATGATGCGGCACAAGGTGCCTGTATGTCTGTGTAGGCATTCGCCCTGACCCGAGCGAACTCGTCCTTCCATTTCAATTGCGGGAGAGTGTTGGCCGTCTTACCGTCTCGCGGCATGTCGGACATCCTCCTGACCACTCTCAACGCCAAGTACATCCACGCCTCATTTGGGCTGAGGTATCTACTGGCGAACATGGGAGAGTTGACGGAGCGAACGCAGTTGTTGGAATTCGACATCAACCAACGATCGCTGGAGATCGTGGAGAAGATTCTGGCGACCCAGCCACGGATAATCGGTTTCGGAGTCTACATCTGGAATACCCGGGAAACGGAAGCTGTGATTGAACTGATCCGTCGATTGGCCCCGGGCGTGAAAGTTGTTCTGGGTGGGCCGGAAGTGAGCTACGAAACCGATGGGCAGCCAATCGTGGCGTTGGCGGATCATGTGATCAAGGGAGAGGCGGATCTGACCTTCGCAGAAGTATGTGAGCGGGTATTGACGGGAGACTCGGTGGAAAAGGTGATCCCGGCACCACTGCCAGCGGTGGTAGACATCGCGCTGCCGTACGGTTTGTACGATGAACAGGATCTGGCGCATCGGGTCATTTATGTTGAAGCATCGAGGGGGTGCCCGTTTACCTGTGAATTCTGCCTGTCGTCGTTGGACATTCCCGTTCGGCAGTTTCCATTGGATCAATTCTTGGAGGCGATGGACTGCTTGCTGGAACGGGGGGCAAGACAGTTCAAATTCGTGGACCGGACGTTCAACCTGAACCTGAAGATCAGTGAGGCGATACTGCGGTTCTTCAAGGAACGGTATTTCACGGATCTGTTTCTCCATTTCGAGATGATCCCGGATCGCCTGCCGGAAAAGCTCCGAGAACTGATCGCGGAGTTTCCAGCTGGTTCCTTACAGTTCGAAGTCGGGATCCAGACCTTCAATGATGAGGTGTCAGAGAATATCAGCCGCCGACAGAGCTATGAAAAACTAGCCGACAATTTCGCGTATCTACGGGGACAAACCGGTGTTCATATTCACGCGGACCTGATCGTCGGGCTGCCGGGCGAGACGTTGGAGAGTTTTGGCAAGGGCTTCGATCGATTGGTGGCCATGAATCCACAGGAGATTCAGATCGGGATTCTGAAACGATTGAAAGGAACGCCGATTGTGCGGCACGACGAGGAGTTTCAAATGGTCTATTCACCGCAGCCGCCGTTTGAGATTCTGCGCACCCGGGATCTGGGCTTTCTGGACGATGGAGAGCTGTTCGTCACGGGGCGCATGGACGACGCCATTCTTCGCCATGGTCGTGTGCTTTATCCCCAGGACCTGGAACGACTGGCCCAGGAAG
>JBMYQZ010000280.1:6896-7104 GCA_049601855.1 Limisphaerales bacterium
TGAAATGCTGCAGCGAATGCGGCGATTTGCGCGCTACTGGGACCTGGTGGGGAACAGCGGGAATTTTGCCGGGAGCGTTCGATTGATGTGGCGGGATGCGAGTGCGTTTGAAGTCTTCCTACAATTTACCGATTGGCTCTACGAACGGTCCAATCGACGTCACGGAATCGCCCTAACGCATCTGGTGGGATTCGTCTTCGAATTTCTG
>JBMYQZ010000281.1:0-7102 GCA_049601855.1 Limisphaerales bacterium
CCACCGAGACGTGCCTGGAGGCCACGGGTGAATCGTCCGGATTTTCCTCGTTCAGGACGCGGTAAAAGGTATCGCGATGATCGTGGTTACCGAGTGTCAGATGCAGATTGACGCGGTCCTGGCGTAAGGGACGAAGCAGTTTCTCGAAATGCACGTAGTCGCCCGGCTGCCCGTCCTTCAACGCGAGATCGCCGTTGATCAACACCGCCGCCGGCTGTCGTTTCAAGCCGAGGATTTCATTGGCGACTTCGCGAAAGTTGCTGGGCACCGGTGGGTTCGGCGGATGCTTCTCACCAATGTGGATATCGTTGAGCAGGTAAACCAGATCGTCGTCGATTTCCGCGCCCTGAGCCGGCGCGGTGATGGCAACTGCACCGACCGCCAGCCCTTGGAGGAAAGCACGGCGATCTCCCGTTCCCAGATGTATCGGCATGCCCGGTTTGATCGCCCCGTTCCCGGGCTTGGTCAAGCCAGTAGCGAATTCCCTGATAGGGACGCGCAGCAGCTTGTCCCTGTCGGTGATATCCCACCTACTCGGCCACCCGCACTGTGACAACATAGGTACTGCCATCAGCACCACGTTTAACCGCTTCAGGGCGATGTATATTGGCCTCGGACACCGTGACCCAGGTTTCGTTGGCGTCGATCACGCAAACGCCTGAATTGCCGAGTGTCGCTCCACGATCGGGGACAAGAATCCGCTCGGTGGAGCGGATCACGTGGAGTTTTACCGGATCGACCTGGGCAATGAACAACGGCGCGCGATGACGAACGACGTGATCGTTGTTCGCGCCGCGTCGGGTATAAACGAGATACAGGTGACCACCCAATCGCACCCAGTGTGCCTGCGTATTGTAGCTGCCCAAATCTCTGCCATCGTCAAAAGTCCATTCCTTCGGTTTCGTAAACTGCAGACCGTCCTTGCTCGTGCTCACGTAGGCTTTGAGATCATTGCGCATGGTCATGAAATACGTTCCCTTGTGCTTCACCAATGAAGGTTCGTACAGACCGCGCTTCACATTGAGTCGCAGTACATTCCCGTGCTCGAGGTAAGTCAGCTGATCACCATCAAAGCGACAACGGACCACCGTCGAGGAAAACGGTTTGCGCGTGCCGACACCGATGTAACAAGGCAGCAACACGTTTCCATTCGGCTCGACCATCCACTGTGCGCAGGCGCAGCGGGCGAAGTTGAACTCTGCTCCCTGCGGCATTTCCAATCGGCGCCACTTCGTCCACGAATTCTGTTTGGGGTCAAAGACCGTGTAGGCGGTCTGATGCGCTCGCGGTTGATCCTCCAACTGCCGCCCCTTCGGGCTGTAACGAACCTGTGCGCCAATCGCGATCAGCTTGCCCGACGGAGCATGAAAAAGCGGCGTCACATCCGCCACCGCAATGTTCACGTCGCCGTCTTTCACCCAGGCCAACTCGGGCGGCGCCATCGGTCCTCGCCAGGTTCGTCCGAGATCGTCGCTCCGCATGATATTGAGGCCGCCGTAGTAGTCGGATTTCCCCAGGATCTGCGAGATCACCATCACGACGGACGGCTTCTTTCCGGGAATCAAGGCCGCGCGGGGATGCATCCAATAGGCACCATCCTCGCGTTTCGTTTCGCTCTTCAGTGCGACACTTCGTTCGATCTTGAGCGCGGCTGACAACGGGAACGCAAGCAGGCATCCCAAAAGTATCGCCATTCGACGAGGTTCAATAGACATAAGCAAATTCGTTGGAGTTGAAGAGCACCAAGCAGAGCTCCGCGAGACCACGGGTGGAGGGATCAACGCCGGCCATCTTCTGATCGGGAATGAAGCCCTCGCTGAAGTCGAGCTTCTCGGTGAAGCTGAATCGTTCGCCGCTGTTTTCCTCCACCGCTTCGCGAACCACTTCCGTCGGGTAGGTTGTGCTCGTGACCTGGATCGTCCGATGTCGCTCCGTCATGCGTTGCCAGTGTTCGGCGGCGGCCTGCGCTTCGTCGAAATCGGGCGTGCGGCCAAACACAAGGCGAAAGGCACCCTGAATCACATCGCCGGCGTATTCCTTCTGCAATCGCAACGCCAGGGCAACAGAGCGATCGTAACTGATCTCGCTATTGAAGAGACTGAAGACCTGCGGGGTGACGTTGGATGCCTCCCGCACTTCGCAGGAGAGATTCGGATCGGGCGCATTGAAAACCTCCATGAACGGATCGCGCAGCCCCCGGACTTTCATCGCGTAGATCGAACGACGATGACGTTGCGCAGGCAGCGGGTTGGGCTGCCAGGCCGTGGCAAAGGTGCCCATTACCATGCGCGGCTGGAGTGCGACTTCGAGGTTGATCTCGGGACGATTCGGAATACCGCCGAGAGTTGGATTCAATTCGCCGGTGATCTTGAGCATGCTGTCGCGAAGTTCCTCCGCGCTCAGACGGCGCGGCTTGAAGTCAGCGCTGCGATACGCTTCCGAAGACATGATGAGTCGGTGCATCTCCTTGAACGACCAACCTTCCTCGATGAACGTCGCGGCCAGCCAATCAAGCAAATCGGGATGGGTGGGCAACTTGCCGGTGGCGCCGAGATTGTTGGGATTGCGCGCGATGGCCTCGCCAAAGTGCCATTGCCAGATCCGGTTCACGATGGCCCGGGAAGTCAGCGGGTTCTTGGGATGCGTAATCCAATTGGCCAAGGCGGTTCGACGCCCGGCGATCAGACTGGAAATGCGGATCTGCCCCAGCTCCGGAACAGCTCCGTTCACCACACTCAAGCTGGCCGGTTGCACGCTGGCACCGCGGGTAAACACATCGCCCCCGATCAGGATGTTGCCCGGTTCCAAGCGTGCGTCGGCCAATGGATCCCGGGGCATGCGCATGGGCTGCATGTAGTTTTCCCGCGTGGGCGTGCCGCCATTGTAGACCGCGCTGGCGATCGGATCGTAGCGAATGAGCTTCCATTTCATCCGCAGCAGGGTCTTCCGCGCCATGCGTTCGCGGCCGAGATCTTCGGCGGTGTAACCGAGTGACTTCGGAGGAACATTCTGCGGCGGCTCACCGGCATCGAAGGCCTCGCGACGTTTCGTGTACGGCAGTCCTCGCTCCTGGAACCACCGACGGGTTTCGCGGGCATTCTTCGCATGCAAGGCATCCAGTTCGGCCTGCACCCGATCACGTTGTTTCTCCAAACGTTTCTTTTCCGCGAAGCCATCCGTGTTCTCGCCGAGGAAAAACGACGTGCGACGTTCTGCCTGTTGCGTGGTCTGGAACACCGCGTAGAGCGAGTAGTAATCCCGCGTCGGGATCGGATCGAACTTGTGATCGTGACACTTCGCGCATCGCAGGGTGTGTCCGAGGAAGGACTGCCCCACGGAATTCACCACGTCGTCAAGGAACTGCTGCCGACTCACGGCCGCCACCTCCATCGAAGTATGTTCCCAGGGCCCCATGCGGAGAAACGTCGTGGCCACGATGTTCTGCGAACGGCGAATGCGCATTTCGTCCCCGGCCAATTGCTCGCGCACAAAACGGTCATAGGGTTTATCTTCGTTGAAGGAGCGGATCACGTAGTCGCGATAACGCCAGGCGTTGCCTTGATCAAAATCATTCGCAAAGCCCGCCGTGTCGGCGTAACGCACCACGTCCAGCCAATGTCGTCCCCAACGCTCGCCGTAGTGCGGACTCTTCAACAAGCGCTCGACCAAGGATTGAAACGCAATGTCATCCGGGTCCGGGTCATTGAGAAAGTCTTTCCACTCCGCCGGACTCGGCGGCATCCCCAGCAGGTCGTAGTAAGCCCGTCGCGCCAAGGTCCGACGATCGGCAAAGGACTCCGGCTGGTTGCCCAGCAGGCGATCGATCGGATGCCCCTCACGCGCAGGCAGCTCAGGTTTCTTCAGCGCTTGGTAGGCCCAGAGATTCTTCGGCAGATATTTACGATTCGTCCATTCCGCGGAGAGTCCCCCACTCGTCGCGACCGGAATGCCTTCCGTCCATCCATCCTGGGTCGTCTGTCGCAATTCAGTGATTCGTGACTCACTCGGCCACGGCGCGCCGGCATCAATCCACTGCCCGATCAGCTCCACGTCGCGAGCACCAAGACGATCATTCTCCTTGGGCGGCATCTGCAAATCTTCATCCAGCCAGGTGATCGCCTGATAGAGCAGGCTCTGCTCGCGCCCTCCTGCGAGAGCCAATCCGCTGCCACCTCCGGCCGAAGCGGCGTTCCGGCTCCGCAGGTCCAGCCCGCCCTTCTGCTTATCCTTCCCATGACAGGCGAGGCACTTGGACACCAGCACGGGCTGAATCCGATGCGCAAACAACCGCTCCGCACGGGACCGATCCATCTCGGCACCTCGGCCAGAGATGACTACCAACGTCGCAAGAATGAACCTGGTCAATCGCACCGCGCCGATATTCCGCGAATCGACACCGAAACCAACCGCAAATGTGATTGCGAGGAATACACAAAACTCCGAGAACTCATGGCTACAATTCGTAGCCATGAGTTCCAAAGGAATGAGGACATCTCCCCGGTGGCCTGCAAGGTCGCTGCGACACGGCGGAACGGTCCGAACGAACCCAACGCTGTGCGAAGCTGCACTTTGCCTTTGAAGCAACGGACGCCGGCCACAATATTGCGACACCGCAGATTCGGCACAATTGCGCAGGTAGTGTCGTCATCGCGGCGGGAGCGGACGACCCGGAATCGACGAAGCAGGCCCTGAGTGACCGGTAGCATGACGATCTTCCACACCTCCCCGCAGCTATCAGGCACTTACGCCGTGACCGTCACCGATGCAAAGAACCGAAGCGTCACGGTATCCGCTTACATCTTGGTCTCCGACAACCAGATCACCATGAACTCTCACTGGGGTGAAGACTGCAAACCAGTCATGGAGATCAACGGTTTGCAAGGCGTGCCAGTCGAACGGATACCAGAGATGATCGAAGTGCAAGCAGCGGCAGACTTCCAAGGCTGGATCCAGATCCAGACCGAATTTGAATCAGCGGGAACCGTCCACTGTCGGGATCCCCGCTATCACCTCTATCCGCTGCGCTACTATCGCGTCGCCGTCCATCGGCCGTAACGTCAGGTCGCGACCTTTTTCGACTCGCCATTGCCATCGTCATCGTCCGTGAATGCATCGACCTCGTGTCGATACTTCACCCAGACATAACGCTTCATCAGCGTGCGAATCAAGGCCGCCAACGGAATGCCGAGCAGACCACCAAGCAAGCCACCCAACAAGGTCGCACCGAGGAACAAGGCCACAATGATCATCATCGGATGCAGACCGACGCGATCACCGATGATGCGCGGTTGGTAACCAAACCCTTCCGCCCAGTGTACCACGATGCAGATCGCGAGGGTGATCATCGGTTGGGTGCCATCGCCAAACTGCACGGCCGACACCACGCAGGCCAGCAACATGCTGAGCAGGAAGCCCAGATAAGGAACCACCCCCAACAACGCGGCAATGAAGCCGATCAGCAGGGAATACTTCACCCCCTGCATCCACAATCCGACCGCAAGCAGAATGCCCGAGATCATTCCCACGAGGATCTGCCCCCGGAAGAAGACCAACATCGCATCGGTGACTGAATTAACGATGAAGACAAATTCCTTCCGGAAATCGGACTCGTGATGAATCGGCAGCAAGTCCTTCCAGTTCGCAAGAATGCCCTGCTTGCTCATCAGGAAGTAGAAGATATAGACCGGTATGAGCACGATACCGATCGCCCATCCCAAGAGATGGGCGACAGCGGAAAATTGGTGAAAGAGCCAGTCGCCAACGTTGCTTAACATGGACTTGGCCGTCGATTCGATCCCTTTGATGTGTTTCTTGAAGCGTGGATCGTTCCAAATTTCACGCACGTGCCCGGCTGCGTCGGCGAACCACTTGGAGCTTTCTTTCGGCATGACCTCCATCCGGCGAGACGAGTCGTCCGATCGGGCACGAATGGAAGGTGGCTCGGGCGGGTGCGGAATCCAGTTCGTTCCGGGCGGATACGGTCGCGGCCAACCTGAAGGCCACCACGCCGGTAGATCGTTGGTCCATGGATTCGCCACCCAATTGGTCGGGCTCGGCACCGGCGGCCAGCTGTTCCCAGGTGGTGGGCCGGGCCAGTTCGAGGGCCACCAGGATACCGTGGTGCCATTGGTGGGCCAGTTGTTTGGCCACGGTTCCGGTGGATAGTTATCCCCCGGGAAAGGTGTGGGCCATTCGGTCGGCCAAACTTTCGGCGGCCAACTCTCTTGCGTTGTATCCGGCTCATTCTCGACCACCCATTCCTCAAAGCTGAGCTTTTCGACCTTCAACTTCTTCGCATTCGCCTCGTCAGTGACGATCTTCTGAATGTCATTGATCCAGCCCGGCACGTCGCCGATCAATCCTGCCGCCTGCACATACACCGCTGGCAGAACCGTCCCCAACATGCCGAGTAACATGCCGGCGGCAATGATGTAGACGAGCAAAATTGCGCGGAACCTGGGTATCTTGAATTTTTCGAAGAACACCACTGCCGGATCGAGCAGACAGGCTATGATTCCCGCAATGGCGATCGGCATGAGAATCGGAGAGAGATGGCTGATGAGACCCGCGACGCCGTAGATCACGCCCCCGATCACCGCCAACGAAAGCGCGATGGATACGATCGTCATCCCCGACCAGATGATCTTCGCCTGCTTCTCCGATGGATCGGGAAAACTCATTCGTTACCTGCCCAGCTCCTTGGACTTCTCCGCCGCAGCGCGAACGGCGTTCATGACCGCCGAACGCAGCCCGCCCTTCTCCAATTCATGCACGCCATCGATTGTCGTGCCGCCCGGACTGGTCACCATGTCCTTGAGGGCGCCGGGATGTTGTCCGGTCTCCAAGACCATCTTCGCGGCACCAGCCACGGTTTGCGCCGCCAGTTGCGTCGCCACCTCACGGGGCAATCCCGCCGCCACGCCGCCATCACTCAAGGCTTCGATAAACTGATAAACATAAGCCGGACCACTGCCGCTCAACCCCGTCACCGCATCGAGCAGGCCTTCCTTCACCTCATGCGCCAAGCCGACGGCACCGAGCAATCGTCCGGCCAATTCGCCATCCCCTTTCGTCGCGAACTCGCCGAGGGCATAGGCACTGG
>JBMYQZ010000282.1:0-7094 GCA_049601855.1 Limisphaerales bacterium
ACATGGGGCCCACCAGCCTTCATTGCCGGCATTTTCACCCGCCACTTGCCATCCAATCCCGCTCGACCCGTGACCGAGTTCGCACCAAGTTCCACCGTCACCTCTTCACCGGGCGCGGCCCATCCCCAGATTGGAATCGGAATCTCACGTTGCAGCACCATGTGGTCGCCAAAGAATCCCGGCAGCCGCACCGCCGCCGTCACCTCCACGGCGAACAGAAAGACCAATGCGTAAACAAGTCGTTGCATGCACCGAGATTCCCTGTCACCGACGCGACCTGCAATCATGATTTAGGAATCGGCAAGTTCTCCCGGGAATGCTCTAATGCCGCCGATGATCAAATTCAATGACTTTGTGCCCGAACTCGAGGACAAAGGAGGCCTCTTTCGGAAGGTGTCGTTTGAAGAGTTTGAACATGCCGTTCAACGGGCGAATGAGTGGATCACAGAAAACAAGATCGACGTGCTGAACGTCGAGACGGTCGTGCTGCCAAACATTCATTCACGCTTCGAAGAAGGCTCCACTGACGTGCAGTTGAAAGCCTCCGGCACGGCGCAGACCGATTGGCACCAGTTCATCCGCGTCTGGTATCGCGAAAGCTGATTCCAACTTCGGGGAATCTTGATAAGGGGCACGGCTGGCTAATCCCCTGTCGATTTTATCCTAGATTGCACAGCCGTCTCACGCATTGAACAGCGGTGTCATGCCTCGGTTGCATGCGCTCGTTATCGAATCCGCGACGGGACCGGCGGAAGCCGAGGAAGACTCCGACACCACCACGGTCCGGACCAGTGCCTGCATCCTGAACTTCAACTACGTCACCGTGACGCCCAAAAGCGGAGACCTTCTCGCTCTCTCAGAATCAGTTCATTGCTCAACTTCCGAGGCGAATCGACTTTTCCGACCCGCCTTTTCTTGTCCAATTCGGTGGCCCGGTTCCGCTGGCTGTGCCAACTTGTGTTCCTTGGCGGACCCAGAAATCAATTCCAACAAGTCAGTGTCGCAACGAGCCCGGATGCTCCGCCGGGCTGGCCTGATGTTGCTGGCTGCGTGCCTGTGGTTGCCCTGCCTGCAACTCATCTACCGAAGCCCCATCGAACGTTATCGCATTGAGAACGGCATCTCGCCGGTGGCGCAAGAACTCACGGCCAACTACCTGGCCATCTGGAGCGATCCGGTCCGACGCGAGCAGGAACTCGCGGTCATGCGGAAGATGAACCCGGAATGGGATTTCATGAGCCGCACCTTCATGACACTCGCGCTGGCAAACATGGCTTTGCGCGATCCTGCCTTCCAACCTCAGGCACTTGAGATCATGGACGCAATCATCGCGGACACCCTTGCGCGCGAACGCGGTGGCGGACACGAGCACTTCCTGCTCGGCTACGGTCGGCGCGGCGGTTGGCTGGTCGATCCGCCGCGAAGCATCTTCATCGACGGCGAAATCACGATGATGTTGTGCACCCGACGCTGGCTAGAGGAACACGAAGACTACCGCATCGACACGGCCCGTCGGGTGAGAATCATGCTGCGGCAAATGAACTCCAGCCCGGTTCTTTGTGGCGAGAGTTACCCCAACGAATGCTGGCTCTTCTGCAACTCCGTTGCCCTGGCTTCCATCCGCATGGCTGATGTCCTGGATGACACCGACAATTCCGAATTCATCCGACGATGGGTCGCCACCGCGCGTCTCGAACTGATGGACCACCAGACCGGATTGCTGATCTCCGCCTTCAGCGTCACCGGTGATCCGGCACCCGCCGCGCCGGTTCCGGAAGGATCTTCGATTTGGATGGCCACCCACATGCTCGAACTTGTCGATGCTGACTTTGCGAAGGATCAATACCAACGCGCACGGAAAGAACTCGGGCGGACACTACTCGGATTCGGGTTCGCCCGCGAATGGCCGAAGGGATTGGAACAACGCCCCGACATTGACTCCGGTCCGATCATTCCCGTGCTCGGCGCCAGTGCCAGCTCCAGCGGATTGGCCTTGCTGGCGGCCGCCACGTTCGATGATCGCGACTATTTCACCAGCCTCATGACCTCGCTGGAATTCATGGGTTTCCCGGTGGAACAAGACGGGAAATTGCACTATCGCGCCAGCAATCAAGTCGGGGACAGCGTTCTGCTCTACGCCCTCACCGAAGGCCCGCTTTGGGACCAAATTCAGTCACGATCAGACCCATGAACAACTCCAACGCACGTGCCCGGTTCAGCCCCGAAACCAAGTGGTTTCTACAATCTGCGGCCTGGTTGGCCGGCGTGTATCTATTGGCAAGCCTGATCGGCTGGCGCAAATACACGTCCGTACTGGCCGCCACGGTGTCAGGGACCGAGGCCTTTCTCGGAATGTTTTATTTATTCCTGCATTTCATCTTCATCGTGCTCGTCCCCATCCTCGTGATCGCCGGAGGCCTGAACCTGCTGCTCGAAAGAAAGCGTTCCGGTGCCAGCGTCCGGTGATTCGCGATCTCCTTTGCTCCACAGAGGCCGACGAACGCCTGCTTCGAATTGCTTGAATGTCGGGATTGTCGGCGGCGCATTTAACTATCTGGAGTTCAGCAAGCGTCGAGAGAGTGCCCACCCCGCAACTATCCCCGCTTTCAACAAACTCAACTTACGGGGCAGCAACGAAACGTTTCAGCGCCTATTTGGATTGAATTGCGAAGCCCCGATGCGGAGAGAACCTGTGTTTCGACGAAGCGGGCGTTTCCACTCCTGCCCCATCACGGGCCCGCGGTTCATCCGGAACCTGACGGAGCGCATTCAGCGTCCGGAAAACTTCGCCTGACGCTTTTCCGCGAACGCGGCCAGGCCTTCCTGCCCATCCTCAGATTCAAGACAGCGATAGAACGCAGCGAGGTCATCCACAAACGAATCATCCTGCGCAGCGCTGCTGACGGACGCGACGCGTTGCTTGGCTTCCCGGAGAGCGAGGGGTGGCATTTGGAGTAGACTGTCCCTCAACTGCTTCACGTCGGACTCCAATCGCACGTTGGAAACGGCCTTGTTGATGAAGCCCCAAGCCTGCGCCTGATCCGCCTTGAACTGGGATCCGGTCAGGGACAGTTCCATCAGTTTGGCCTTACCGAGAAGCTGATAAGCGTGAAGGTTGGTGTAGGCGGGAGGCCAGCCGAGTTTAATCTCCGGCAATCCAAACTTCGTGCCGTGGGCGGCGTATCGGAAATCACAGGCCGCCGCGAGCATGAAGCCGCCACCGAGACAGTGACCGTGAATCGCAGCGATGAAGATCTGCGGGAGATTGGCAATGCGACGGCAGTAGGTACTGCGTTGGACATTGAGTTTCAGGATCTCCTGTTTGTCCAGCTTCGCCGTTTCTTTTACGTCGTCACCGGCGCAGAAGGTCTTGCCTTCACCCCTCAAGATCACCACGCGGATGCGGTCCTGGGCGATCTCGAGCCATTCGGTGAGGGCGACGAGTTCGTGGGTGGTTTGGGCGTCGATGGCATTGAGTCGGTTCGGGCGATTGAGGGTAACCTCGAGTGAAGCGCCCTCCTCTGCCACCTTCAACGATTGGAACGCGGGGAGTTGATTGGGATCCAAGGTCGTATTGATCCGGGTATCCTTCTTGGACAAACCACGACGCAGTCGTTCCAACTTGATGACCGCACGGCGATGGGTGCCTCGGCCAATCTGTTCATTCTCGTCGAAGGCGGTGATTTCGAAATCGATCAGGGCGCGGTCAATAGCGGTTACCTTCGCAATTGCGCGAACATGCTTTCCGATCGGCGTGCCCGCGAGGTGATCGACGGTGACATTGGCGCCAACCGATTCTTCGTGATCTTCAAGATACGGAGCCAAGACCTTGCGGGCCGCGTGCTCCATCAGGTTGATCATCGAGGGCGTCGAGAAGACGGGGGTCGTGCCACCCAAACGGATGATCTCGTTGGAACCGACCAGGAGATCCAGTTCGGTTTCCTGTCCGATTGACAGGCCTGACTTCATCCGAAGGTGCGTTTCAACCGGGCGCGGTGGTAGGCGCGACGTTGGTCACCGTTCATCACGGCAAAGTCGGGTTTACCGTTTTCCTTCTTCGGCCAATCGGTAGCCGGAACGGGGGCGCTGGCTTTTGGAGCGTCCGCAGCCGGCTTCTTCGCCATCGGATTATTGCGGACTTCTACCTTCGATTTCTGGACAGCGGAGCCGTCGTAACTCATCGCTTGCTCGGTGATGACGAGGTCGTCTTCGAGCGAGCGGTTGGGCTTGATCTTCACCTTGTCCAGAATGCCGTGATAGGCGCGGACGGCTTCTTCGGGGGTGATCCGGTCTTCGGCGATCAGACGAAGCATCTCGATGAAGGCGAGCTGGTGTTCGGCGTTGTTGATCTTGCGGCCGTAGAGGGCGACGCGGGCGCCGTATTTTTTGGCGTCGTGCAGGAGTTTGAAGGCGTCGTAGGTGGTGCCGGCGCTGCCGCCGAGGATGCCGACGACCATTTGCGGATCGTACTGGCAGAGTTCCTCCATCAACTTCGGGCCGTGATAAACGATCTTCAGGAATTGCGGGCGACCTGCTTCGGTGACGCCGGCGAGGTTGCGAAGGATCTGGTCGTTGATGAATTCGCCGAGCTTCTCCGGCGGGATGCCGCTATTGACGTTGGGGTCGAAGACTTCGAGGAAGTATTTGAAACGTTTGCGTTCGGCTTCTTCGCGGAATTCCTTGAAGGCCTGCAAGGTCTTGTAGTCCTGATCGAGGTCGTTCAGCCAAGTGACGGAGTATAGTCCGAGGTTGGCTCCGGGGAAATCTTCGTCATCACCTGCTTCCGGGCGATCGCATTCGACCTTGCCGCATTGGATGTGGTCGATGCTGGCGGAGCGAAATGGACGGGCGGGCTCTTTGAGGTAGCTCCCGTGTCGCGCGGCCCAGACGTCCGTGGCGTCATTGGCGCGGGCAGCAGGAGTCATCGCCGAGTTCTTAAACAGGCCTTCCTTGATCGTGAGCTGTTCGTTCACCGCGGCGGACATCAGCATGATGTCCACGAGCCCCTGATGCGTTACTTCGCGGATGATGTCGAGGAACTCGGGGAGATTACGGTGGCCGAATTCATCACGCGTCCAGACCTCGGGGGAGAACTGGGCGGCGTGACGGCCTTCCTTGGAGATGAACTTGTCCTTGCCGGGGGCACGGACACCAAAAGCCATGTCCGCATCTTTGGCGTCGGCGATGATGAACGCCTTCGAATCGCGGTTGGCCTTGATGTCAGCCAGCTTTTGGTAGAGGGACTTCATGTGAACCACAAAGGACACAAAGATCAGAGGGCTATTCTCTTGATGCCTTCTTTCAAGATTGGCGTGTTGAAGTTGATCAGGAGGCCCAAGCGGCGTTTGGTTGCCTCGAGGTAGGAAATCAGTTGGGCGGTGTGAATGGGAGCCAGTTGGTCAACGGCTTTCAATTCCAAGACGAGTCGATCGTCCACAAGAATATCGATGCGACCCGCGCCAACTCTATGCCCCTTGTAGTCGAGCGCGAACTTGAACTCGGGCGCAGCCTTGATGCCCTGCAGGCCGAGTTCCACAATAAGCGCGTCTTGATAAACCTTCTCGAGATAACCAGGTCCAAGTTCCTTATGAACCTCGATTGCGGCTCCAATCACCCGATGTGTGATGTCTTCCAATTCTTTATCCATTTCTTTTCCTCCTTAGAAAACTTTGTGTTCTTAGTGTCTTAGTGGTTCAAACATTCACCTTCGACAAAGTCTCTTTCAGAGACTTGGCGGATTTCTGGATGCCGAGTTTTTCCTTCGGCCATAGTTCGATTTCGACGTGTTTCTGAACGCCGCCTTTGCCCATGACGGTGGGGACGCTGAGGCAGATGTCGCGGATGCCGTAGCAGCCGTTTTGCAGGCTGCTGACCGGCAGCAGGCTTTGCTGATCCAAGGCGATGGCGTGGATGACGTCGCGGATGGCGATGGCGACAGCCCAACCGGCCCCACCCTTGCGCTTGATGACTTCGGCACCGCTGGTGCGGGTGCGGGCAAAGATCTTGTTCTGCACACCGGAGTTGCAGTCGGGCAGACCGGCGAGCGGCAGACCGTTGACGGCGGCGGATGACCACGCGGGAATCATGGAGTCACCGTGTTCGCCGAGGATCAGGGCTTTGACCTGGGTGGCGGCGAGTTTGAGTTCTTCAGCGATGAAGCCTTGGAAACGGGTGGTGTCGAGCATCGTGCCGAGGCCGATGACCTGTTGCCACGGAAGGCCGGAGTGTTGGACGGCCAAGTGGGTGAGGATGTCGACGGGATTGGAGACGACGAAGATGATGGCGTCGCTCTTGGTGCCCGCGGCTTTGATGTCCGCAATGATCTGCATGAAGATGCTGACATTGCGATTGATCAGATCGAGGCGGGACTCATCGGGCTTGCGACGCGAACCGGCGGTGATGAGAAAGATGTCGCTATCCGCGGCACGGGCGTAATCGCCGGAGTAGATGCGCTGGTCGGCACAGAAGCTGGCTCCGTGCAGGAGGTCGAGGGCTTCACCGTCGGCCATGTCCTGATTGGCGTCGATGAGTTGGATCTCGGAAACGATCCCGGCGCATTGCAGGGCGAATGCGGAACAGGCGCCGACTCGGCCGCCACCACCAATTACTGTTACTTTCATCTTCTATTCGTTCTTTCTTAAGAGGTGAAACCACAGATGGACACAGATACACACAGATAGGATTTCGTTCGTGCGCAAGCTGTGGGTAAATCGACAGACACCATCGCGGCCGAAAGTCTTATGGCTCGCTTCTGTAATGATGTCTGATCTGTGTTCATCTGTGTCTATCTGTGGTTAGAAATTCAGGGCTTCGACTACATCTTCGCCATGATCTGCTCGGTGATGGTCTGGACCATCTGTTCCAAGGCGGGATCCTTTTCAACGGAGGAATCGTCGGCCGGCTTGGCCGGAACGGCGCACTGGACGCCCGGACGCCATTCGTTGTTGTCGCAGAGCTGGCATTCCTTCAGATCCTGACGCGGATCGGGGATATCGAGGCCTTTCTTGAGATTCAGGAGATCCTTCATCTGCTCCTTGCTGAAGGTCTTCATGTTCGTGCCGAGTTGGCTGGCGACCCAGACGGTGCGGCAGTAG
>JBMYQZ010000283.1:0-7063 GCA_049601855.1 Limisphaerales bacterium
TGAAAAGATTGGTCGGGACGGCAGGATTCGAACCTGCGACCCCCACACCCCCAGTGTGTTACTGTTCCCAATGATTTCAATCACTTAGCAGGTAAGCTATTGAACTTACTTAGCGTATAGTGATTGAGAGTGTCGCGCCGTGTAAAGGGGTGTCAGGCAATGTCGGTTTTTTCTCGGAGCATTTTCGGAGCATCAAAAGTAAAAGTGTGATGCTTTTTCCAGCGTGTCGGATTCGATCGTCGGGATGTGCATGTCGGTGATGGGCCATCCGCGCCAGCTACGTTCTCGCCGCCAGCTCTCAGATTGAATTACCCTGAAACCGTCCGGATTCTCTCACAGTGACTGGACCACCCATCATGCGCCAGCGGTAATACGTCTGCTCGGTAATCTGCACCTGACGGATCGCGTCAATGCGAGCCTGCCCTTGCCCGACAAGTACATCAACCTGCCGTAGCTTGGAGACTATCTCTTCGGGTTTGTGTCGCTTCGTTGCCATACTTGATCCTCCGTTCACTAAAATACACGGCGGACCAATTCAAAGGGGGCGGATCAGTTAGCCGGACTCTCTCAAATAACCTGGACCGATTTTCGGGGCGCAGGTCATACCCGAGACGATGGCTGCTCAATCAATATGAGACTCCATTGATAGGGTGCCCAGAAACGCAACGAGCTTCTCGATTTCCGAGTCCGAAAGAAATGCGAAATTGATGAACTCCTCTCCGGACTTAGCTATTCGTCTGAAGAACTCGTGCCTTTCCAGTTCGCTCATTTTGGAGGGTTCTACACCTCTCAAAGGGTCGAAATGTGCGCGAACAGCGCTTCCGACGTCCGGGAGTGAACCAGAGTGGCCATATGGTGCTGTCTTCAACACATTGAAAAGCGGAGGCGTTCTAAAGCGATACAGGTCTTCACTATCGAAAGTCACATTGAACCGTCCATAGTCGACACCGAAACCGTTCTTTCCAAACCCCAGTTGTGGAAACGGGATGGCGTGAAAGTCGAAATCTGAAAAGTACGGACCGTGGTGGCAGTTCACGCATTTCCCCTTCCCGTAAAATATGATCCCCCCGGCCAGCTCATCTTCGGTCAATTCACGGGGGCCGAATACAAACTGATGAAACTTTGTATCGCGCAGCCTGAAGTCCGATCTGATGAACGATGCCAGCGCGCGAGCAACATCGAGAAAAGACAGCTGTTCGATCGGTCTGCTGAGCCGCTCTGACAGGGTCTGCACGGCCTCTGGCTCTTTGAGAATTAAACGCTCAAAGATCCTCGTATAAAGTTCTGAAGCACTGTCCTGGGACTCGGCTTTGTGACGACCGACGAGGTCGTCATCCACGATCATTTCCCGAATTTCGACAGCCGGGAGGTGGGCTGCGGTCACTAGAGGATCGGCAGACGGGTCCTGGTCGCCAAACTGGCTGAGCCGGCGTCCGTTTGAAAAGTCCACCTTGCCGTCCCAGAAGAAAACATCGAAGCCTTTCGCCCCTCGCCCCCATAGCGGCAGGGTGTTTCGAGGTACGATGCGACCGTCACTCTTGGCTCGGTCCGGCCCTCTGTTCTCGCCGAAGACGCCAACAGCATTGGGAAGACCGTCTGCGGACCCGAACTCGTCCAGGTGACACGTGCGACAGGCCATTCCCCCGTTGAGACTGACATTCTCGCTTTCGAAGAAGAGCTTGCCCACATCCGCCAGTTTCGCGTCTCGATCATCGAAAAGCTGATCCACAGGAAGAAGGCCGTTCTTGAGGGCTGCAGTCCTCAGAATTTGTTCGAAGGCATCTGCGCATGCCGGCCCGTGTAGAGCGAGCCCCAGAATCAGTCCGGCTGCGATTTTGCTAGTAACGGATTTCATGGATCTCAACGAAATGCCGAATCTCGCTGGCACGCTCTTCTATGGCTTCCAGGCCAAGTGTCGCCAGTCGGTTCTCTGTGACCCCCCATGCGATCATCCGCTTTCGAAGGTCATCGTATGCGTGGCAACTCGTCAGCCCGACTTCCGCAGCATCCAAATTACGTATCGTTTCCTCGGAAGGGGCTGCGAGGACCATTTGCTTCGCAATGAAGTGCTCTCGCATCACATGGTCGCATTCGAACATGCGATCCTTGTAGTCCGAGCTGTAGATTTCAACGGCAATTCGTGGCGCCACAAAGTGTTCCACACCCAAGCCGACAACGACTAGCGCGGCGATGAGATTTAGTACGACGAGAAATCGCTTCATTGAACGCCAATCCCCAACCTGTTCATTGTCGGCTGATCTAAACTCCCCGTCGCGGCCAGTCCGTGGTTGATCTGGTAGGTGTATAGGGCCGCTTTTAGCCGCGCTGTCATCAGCCCGTCGAAGCGACCCACCTCGTAACCCAGCGTCGTTAGTATGGCTTTGACCCTCAGGATTGCTTCGACAGGAGCATCTGGAGCTTCCGCCGGTAGCCTGCTCGAAATCGCCGGGCTTGAGGGAAGCACCGTTTGTCTGGGCGTACTTTCTTCGTTGCGAGATGCGAACCACGGCTCGAGCGCTTGAGAGCCTGCGGCGCTGGCTGGATCGCTGGGGGTTGTCATTTCTGTTGCACTGGCCGTCATTGGCGAGCCCCACAGCGCGCACAGGACGACAGCTATCAAGCGCTTTCTGCTCACGGACATCCGAGACTAATCGTGGTTAAAGGCCACCTACGATTGCATGCTGAGGATCGTTTGGGTAGCGTTTGACTTCACCCTTACCGAAGCGACAGGACAAACTCAGATGACGCGACACCGAAAGCTGTTCGCGACAGCCTGTGTGGGGAGCCTACTGGCCGGTTGTCAAACGTTGGATAGCGTTACCGAAACGGTCTCGTCGTCGTTTGAATCTATTAGGTCTAGCTTGGCCGGTGAGGATCAGGCCAAGAACAGCTCCGATGCCCGGCAGCTTGAAGTGACGAGCACGGTCACGCCGGAACAAGTGGTCGATGGAGACACGATTCGCTTCGGCGAATCCCATGTCCGCCTATTCGGGATGGATGCCCCTGAACTGCGTCAGGTTTGCGAACTGAGGGATGCGTCCTCCCCCTGTGGCGAATTGTCGAAACAGGTGCTGATCGGATTCGTTGCCGGGGCATCGGTCCGGTGTGTTCGACGCGACGTGGATCGATACGGACGAGATGTCAGCCAGTGTTTTGCGGATGGAACCGATATATCGGCCGCAATGGTGCGCAGCGGTCATGCGGTCGCGTACCGGCGTTTTTCAACGGACTATGTGTCTGATGAAGATATCGCGCGCAGTGAAAAGCGCGGGATGTGGAAGGGAAAGTTCGTGATGCCCTGGGATTGGCGAGCTGGCCTCAGATGACGAACTGGTGTGCCGGCGGAAAGTGAATCGAAGTGAGCGCTTCTCAGAATGCCGTAGTCTTTGAGCCGCCGTCTGCGTTTGGCTCGACGCAGGCCACCTACGATCTTCTTCCGTTCCGGCACGCACGGATTCCCAACCTGCCGGGACAAGTGCTGATCACGAGCATGGTTGGCGAATATGCCTTTCTAGCCGACCGTGAATTTTCCGACCTGATAGCCCACAGGCTTTCGCGCGAGAGCGATCTGTATCGCTACCTCCGGACCCGGCAATTCGTGTGTGATTCTGAGCGTGGTCCCTTCTTCCAAGGAATTGCGGCTCAACGCCATACACAAAAACTCCTGACCGAGCAGGATCCCGCGCTCCACATCTTCGTGGTGACGCTGCGTTGTGATCATCGATGCCATTACTGCCAGGTGACGCCCCGTCAAACGAACGAGGCCGGGTTTGATATGTCCGCGGACATCGCGCGTGCTGCGGTCGATCGTGTTTTTGAATCTGCCGCTCCGACGCTCACAATCGAATTCCAGGGTGGAGAGTCAGCCTTGGCATTCGAACGGGTAAGGCAGGTTGTCGGACTGGCGGAGGAACGGGCGCTAGAGACAGGTCAGTCGGTGCGATTTGTTCTGACCTCGACATTGCACCTTCTAACCGACGACATGCTCGGGTTTTGTCACGACCACGGATTTGAGCTTTCGACCTCCTTGGATGGTCCGGACTTCGTGCACAACGCCAATCGGATTATCGCGTCACGTGACTCACACGAGCGAACGATTTCTGGAATTGAAAGAGCGCGGTCGATCTGTGGTGAAGACCGTGTCGCGGCTTTGGCGACAATCACGCACCATAGTTTGCCTTACGCTCAAGAGATCGTTGACGCTTATGTTGAGCTGGGCTTCCCCTCGATTTCGCTGCGTCCCATCAGCCCATTCGGTTTTGCCGCCAAGAGTTCCGCCAAGCTTGGCTACTCGGTTTCCGAGTACATGTCGTTCTACCGTGATGCTCTCGACTATCTGATCCAGTTGAACGCCACGGGTGTTGTTCTGGACGAGAGCTACGCAACGCTGCTGCTCCAGAAAATCTTGACGCCTTTCCCGTCCAGTTATGTGGACCTTCAATCCCCTTCCGCGGCCGGTCGTGGAGTGCTCGTCTACAACTACGATGGCGGGGTCTATGTGTCCGACGAAGGACGGATGCTGGCGGAGATGGGTGATCGCCGATTCCGAATGGGGTCGGTCTTCGAACCCATGGACTCCCTCCGTGTGTCGGAGGCCATGCGGATTATCGAAGAAGCCGGAAACGCGGAAGAGCTCGATGGCTGCTCGGATTGCGCCTTTGTCCCCTACTGCGGCGCGGACCCCGTTTTCCATGTGGCGACCCAGAACGATCCTTTCGGTCACAGGCCGACGAGTGAGTTTTGCCAGCGCCACACGGGCCTCTTCGAACTGATTTTCGAGCACCTTGCGCAGCAAGATCCGACCACGATGAGGGTCTTTCTGTCCTGGCTTTCGCGTCGATCCGCGCTCGCGATTTCGCATCCCGGATATGTGGCCTGACTCATGCTGCCGCTTCATACACACGCGACGGTTTCGGGAGTTTCTCGGAATGGAATCTACAAAGTTCTGACACCGGAAGAGGCCTCCAGTTCTGCTTTTGATTCGTCAGACGTGCTGGTTTGGATGGAAGACGACAAAGCAGATAACCAAGCCGAGTTCACCCAAACAGCGGGGTTTATGTACGCCGGTGAGGCGACGAAAAAACCGGATGGGGCTGTCGTCATTGAGAACGTCAGAACCGGCGGTGTTGTGGCGCCCGGAGATGTTGTGGCGGTCCAGAAAGATCGATCCCTGATAACGGTGCTCTACCGGCGAGGCTCAACAAGCAACACGTTGTTCGCGACCGAGCGATGCAACAGTTTCTGTGTCATGTGCTCACAGCCACCGCGCGAGGTTGATGACCAATGGCGTGTTGCGGACATGCTGAACACCATTGATCTGGTGGACCGGGATGAACCTCTTCTCGGTATGAGCGGCGGGGAGCCAACCCTGCTGGGTGATGACCTTCTTGTTGTTCTGAACCACGCCCGTCGCCAATTGCCCGAAACCGGGATGCACATTCTTTCGAATGGTCGGCGATTTGTTGATGCCCGATTTGCGCAAACGGTGTGCGGCGTACGGCATCCCAATGTGTGTTGGGGAATTCCGCTCTATTCGGCCAGTCCGGAAATCCACGACTACATTGTCCAGGCCCCCGGCGCCTGGGACGAAACCGTGGCCGGATTATTCAATCTTGCTCGCTACGGAGCATCGATCGAACTCCGCGTTGTTGTCCAGAAAGCCAACGTAGAGGCGCTCAGCGAACTCGCATACTTCATATTCCGAAACCTGACCTTCGTGGATCATGTCGCGTTCATGGGGCTAGAGCCGATGGGGTTTGCACGCGTGAACCGGGATGATGTGTTTATCGACCCGGTTGACGTTGCTCCGTCATTGCAAGACGCGGTTCATTTTCTCGCGAACCGCGGAATGAAAACGTCGATATTCAACATCCCAATTTGCACTCTTCCCAATGATCTGAGGCCGTTCGCAGTTCGAAGTATCTCCGACTGGAAGAATGTTTATCTGCCGGTCTGTGACGGGTGCGATGTACAAGATGAGTGTTGTGGTTTCTTCAAATCGGTCGGAGTCGACTGGCTGAGCAGATCGGTTTCACCGATTACCCTCACAATGGAGGCGGGCGATGAACGGCAAATGGCATAGCAGAGTAAAAACATTGGTGGGCCTGCCCGCGACCTTGATCGGGGCAGTGTCTTCGACAGCCAGTGCGGCTGTCGCGACGTCACAAAACGCGGATCAGTTCTCGCCCCCTGAGCTGAACACGGTGAACAATCCCGTGACCTTGCCGAACACGCTCAATTCTGCGGCCCAGGACAAATACGCCGCGCACAGGAGCCATAGTTCTCACGGGAGTCATCGCAGTCATCGTTCAAGTAGCGGCGGAGGCTACACACCGTCCCCCACTCCACGAACGAGTCCAGTACCATCCCCGAGCCGAAGTTCACCACCGGCTACATCGCCAAGTTCACCCAGCAGCACGCAATCGGTTCCTCGCCCGTCGGCGAGCGATCTGTCGACGATGACGATCCGCGTGCAAGCAGCGCTTATGCGCCTTGGGTACTACAACGGCGACATCGATGGGATTTTGGGGCCGCAGACGCGCGAATCCCTGATGGCATATCAAAAGTCCCAGGGCCTGGCTGAGACCGGCCGAATGGACATTGAAACGTTGACCCGGCTTGGGATTTCAATTCCTTGACCGCGCAACACGGGCAACCGGCTGGATTCTAGCTCGCCACCCGGGTGGCCAAGAGTCCAAGGCCACTGTTTGGTAAACAGCGCACTGTCGAGTGACCTGCCCCCCGAATTTCGGTCCAGACTAATTGAGAGAGTCTGGCTAACCTGAACCTCAAGGAGGAGGAAGAGATGAGCCGGAAACGATATACCCCAGAACAGAATATCGGGATGCTGCGGGAGGCCGAGGTGCGTCTGTCGCAGGGTGAGACGGCCAGCAAAAAAAGCATCACACTCAGGAGCGCGAAATCAGAAAATTGAAATTTCCCCGAACATTCGCCGAACATAGCAGCAAAAACGGCCTCCCAGTGTGATGCCTATTGCTGCTAAGTCATTGAAAAGATTGGTCGGGACGGCAGGATTCGAACCTGCGACCCCCACACCCCCAGT
>JBMYQZ010000284.1:0-7056 GCA_049601855.1 Limisphaerales bacterium
GTCGTGGACAAGGAATTTGTCCGACGCTAACATCCCGCCACGGTCGAATACATCAACGCTTGGGTGAAGAAGACGATGGCGGTCGGTGAAGGTTCCGTCGTGGTCGCCTCGCTGATTTCCATCGCCATTCTCTGCTTTCTTGCCTTCGTCGCCCATGTCGTTGCCCGACAACTGCTGCTGCGTCTGGTCAAGAAACTGGTATCCCGCACGAAGTTCCAATGGGACGACGCCCTGCTGAAGCATCACTTCTTCGACCGACTCGCGCAGGTGGCCCCGGGCCTGATTCTGTATATTACAATCCCGGCGGCCCTCGAGTTCGCTCCGTCGGCGGCTTCATTCACGACCAAGCTCACGCTCTTCTACATTGTGATCATTGGCGTTTTGGTCATCGACGCCTTCCTCAACGCCGCCCAAGAGGTTTATCGGACGCGCGAAGTCTCCAAGTCGTTTTCGATCACCAGTTTCCTGCAAATCGTCAAGGTCTTGTCCTACGCCCTCGCGCTGATTCTCACCTTCGCCATCGTGCTGGAGAAGTCCCCCACCGGCATCCTCGCTGGTTTGGGAGCCATGTCCGCCGTCACGATGCTGGTGTTCAAGGACGCCATCCTCGGTTTCGTGGCCGGTCTCCAACTCTCAGCCAATCGCATGGTGGCCGCCGGAGATTGGATCGAAGTTCCGTCTCACGGAATCGACGGCGACGTCACCCAGGTCGGCCTCACGACCGTTAAGATCAAGAATTTCGACAACACCATCAGTACCCTGCCGACCCACGCTTTGATCTCCAGCACCTTCAAGAACTGGCGCGGGATGTCTGAAAGCGGCGGCCGGCGCATCAAACGTGCCGTCAAGCTCGACATGACCAGCGTCAAGTTTTGCGATCAGGCAATGCTGAGGCGGTTCTCCAAGATCCGCTTCATCAGCGACTATCTGAAAGCCAAGAAAGCCGAAGTCGCCAAGCACAACAAAAACAGCCAGGTGGACACCAAGAGCCTCGTCAACGGCCGCCGCCTCACCAACCTCGGAACCTTTCGCGCTTACGTGGAGGCCTATTTGAAGAATCACCCCCAGATCAATCAGAAACTGACTTTCCTCGTCCGCCAGCTTCCGCCCAGCGAAACCGGCATCGCGATCGAGATCTACGTGTTTTGCAAAGACAAGCGCTGGGTCCCCTTCGAAGGAATCATCTCCGACATCTTTGATCACTTCCTCGCCGTCATTCCCGAATTTGATCTCCGCGTGTTCCAATCCCCCACCGGCAGCGACCTGCGGGCCGGTCTGTCCGGGAAGAAAACAACCACCTGAACCTCTCCCTTAACAGATGCGCAATCAAACCGTACTTATCTTTGCGTCTCTGGCGACTGCCATCGCGCTCGCCATCTCCTGCTCCAGCAGCGGCCAACGGGAGTTCTCCGACCCCAAGGGAACCAACGGCAAAAAGGACACCGTCGACTTCACCCTGACGAGCTTCAAGACGCAGGTCCTCGACGCCACCAACAGCGTCGTGCTCGTGGACTTCTGGGCCTCCTGGTGTGGTCCCTGTCGCAAGGTTGCCCCCACGGTCGACGCTGTCGCCGAGCGCTACCAAGGCAGGGCCATTGTCGGCAAGGTTGACGTCGACAAGGAAAAGGACATCGCCGCCTATTATCAGATCCGCGGCATCCCCTGCCTCATGGTCTTCAAGGACGGCAAGTCCGTCGACAAAATCGTCGGCATCGCCTCCTACGACGAGATCAGCCAGATGCTCGACCGCCACCTCTGAGCCACCCGCAACACAACCCGCTCTGCACGGCGGAAAACCTTGTTGTGTGCGCAACAAAGTTTTGTCCGGAAATCTGGAGTTTGGACTTAACAAACAACGACGGTCGAACATGATCGCGGTCTCATGTTGCCTCGCGTTGCGATCCTCCTGCTCGCGCTCAGTGCGCTGACCATCGACTCAACTGCCGCTCTCCAGGTTGGCACTGCCCGTATTGACATCACGCCAACCGAGCCCATTCGCCTGAATGGTTACGGTGGTCGTAGCGAGCCTTCCTCTGGTGTCGCCCAAAAGCTCTGGGCCAAGGCGCTTGCAATCGGAGAGCAGAAGCCCTCCGTCATCATCACCACGGATTTGATTGGCGTTCCCGATTGGTTGACCCAACACGTCCGTCGCGAGTTGGCCAAGTCCCATCGCATCGAGCCGGCGCAGGTCGCAATTTGTGCAACCCATACGCACACCGGACCGACCGTGAAGGGCATTCTCGAAGACATTTTCATGGCCCCCATCCCGGCGAAACACATGGCGGTCATCGATCGCTACGCCGAACAGATCAAAGGCCAGATTCTCCGAGTTGCGCAGGAGGCGTTGGATGCACGCCAGCCAGGACGACTGCACTGGGGCGTGGGCCGGGCCGATTTCGCCATCAACCGTCGCACGATGAAGAACGGCAAGTGGGCCGGCTTCGGGGAAGTACCTGACGGGCCGGTCGATCATTCACTTCCGCTCATGCGGGTGACGGATGACCACGGCAATATTCTCGCGCTGCTCGTCAATTATGCCTGCCACTGCACAACCCTTGGTGGCAACTACAACCAGATCCACGGCGATTGGGCGGGTGAAGCGGCGGCACGGATCGAAAGGAAACACCCGCAGGTCAACGCCATGATCGCCATTGGTTGCGGCGCCGATGCGAATCCCAAGGCACGCGGAACCTTCGACTCCATTCCGATCCACGGCCAGACCGTCGCCGACGAAGTCGATCGCCTGCTGAAAACAAAACTGACTGCGATCACCGATCAACCGCGAGGCACGATTGGCAACATCGACCTTCCGCTCGATCCGCAGCCTTCAGTGGCCGATTGGGAAAAACTCGCCAAGTCCAGCGCCCGCCAATCCTATTACGGCAAGAAGATGCTCCAGCAACTCGCCGCCGGGAAGAAACTGCAACAGTCCGTCCGCTACGGCATCCAGACCTGGCAGTTCGGTGACCAACTCGCGATGGTGTTCCTGCCGGGTGAGGTGGTGGTGGATTACAGCATTCGCTTGAAAGAGATGTTTGATGCCGAGCGCCTCTGGATCAACGCCTACGCCAATGACCTCCCCTGCTACATCGCCTCGCGACGTCTTTACGACGAAGGCGGTTACGAAGTCGACCGGTCGATGTATTATTACGGCAAGCCCACCCGCTTGACGAAGGACACCGAAGAACTCGTGCTCGATGAGGTTACCCGTCAACTGCCTCACAAGTTCTACTCTCAGAAAACCCTCCGCCAAATGCCCGCGCCGGTAACCAAGGAGGCCGCCTTGAAAACCATCCGCGTCCGCAAGGGCATGACCGTCGAACTCGCCGCCGCCGAACCCATGGTCATGGATCCCGTCGACATCGCTTGGGGACCTGATGGGCGCATGTGGGTGGTCGAGATGGCGGACTACCCGAATGGTATCGACGACAAGGGCCAACCCGGTGGCCGCATTCGCTTTCTGACCGACGAAGATGGTGATGGCGAACACGACCGCTCCACCCTGTTCGCCAGCGGGCTCAATTTCCCCACCAGTGTTCAGCCTTGGCGCGATGGTGTGCTCGTTACCGCGGCCCCCGACATCATCTTCCTCAAGGATACCAACGGCGACGGCAAGGCCGACGTCACGGAGAAACTTTTTGCGGGCTTCATTGAAGGCAACCAGCAACACCGAGTCAACGGACTCCAATGGGGCCTCGACAACTGGATCCATGCCGCCAACGGCGACAGCAATGGCAAGATCAAGTCCGCCAAGACGGGGAAGGTGGTCGACATCAGCAACATGGACTTTAAATTCCAACCGGACACGGGCGAGTTCGAACGCCTCACCAGCCGCACCCAATACGGACGCAACCGCAACGACGAAGGCGATTGGTTCGGCAGCAACAACTCCAACCCCGGCTGGCACTACGTTCTCCCTGATCACTACACCAAGCGCAACCGCCACATCTCCTATCCCAGCGCCCGCCCCTACCTCCAGACACCCGGTTCCGCCGGCCCCGTTTACCCCGCGAGCCGCACGCTCAATCGACTCAACGACTATACCAAGGTGAATCGTTTCACCTCCGCCTGTGGACTCGCATTCTATCGCGACACTCTCCTGGGCGAGGAATTTCATGGAAACTCCTTCATCTGCGAACCGGTCCACAACCTCGTCCGCCGCGAAGTTCTCCGTCGCGAAGGCGCCACTTTCAAGAGCAGCCAGCCTGCCGACGAAAAAGGCACTGAGTTCTTCGCCTCCACGGACAGTTGGTCGCGCCCGACATCCGTCCGTACTGGACCCGATGGAGCACTCTACGTCGTCGACATGTATCGTTTCCTCATCGAACACCCGCAATGGGTCCCCGCCGATTGGCAGCGCAGACTCGTCCTCCGCGACGGCAGTAACAAGGGCCGCATCTATCGCGTGTATCCGAAGGGCAAGAAACTACGCCCGGTTCGCGACCTCACCAAGCTGAACATCGAACAACTCGTCGCCGCACTGAATTCCCCCAACGGCATCGAACGCGATCGCGTTCATATGCTGCTCGTCTGGCAGAATGACCCGGCCGCCATCCAGCACCTGCATACGCTCTTCTGGAATTCGAAAACTGGAGAAACCCGCATGCACGCGCTCTGTGTCCTCGATGCCTTGGAAGGACTTTCGCCGTCCCTCCTCGACGACGCACTTCTCGACAATCATCCCACGGTCCGGCGCCATGCCATCCGCTTGGGTAAAGGCCGCATCAACCGACTGTCTCATCTGGTCGCCGATCCGGACATCGGTGTCCGCCAACAACTCGCCTTTACCCTCGGCGAAAGCGATTCCCCGCGCGCGTCCAAGCTTCTGGCGCAATTGGCGAACAATGCCGACGACGATCCTTATCATATCGCGGCGATCCTCAGTTCAGTAAGCGGTCGCATGAACGACGTCGCCAGACATCTCGCCCCCGAATCGCTACCCACCCTCTTGTTTCAAGGACTGATACGCACCGCCCTGGCCAACAAGTCGGAGGTCGGCATCAACGTTCTCGCTCTCGAAGGCCTGGAAAACCGTCAGGGTCCGACCATCGACCTGCTACGTCGCGCCGGAATTCTGGACCGGTTCAAGAATCGGCTTCAGCCCGTATTCGCGAAAGCCTTTGCCACCGCTACCGATGCCAACGCCGGCGAGAAGGCCCGCATCGAGGCCGTTGCTTTGCTCAGCCGCGCGCCACGCTCGGTCGCCAAACCAGATGAATCGCTCTGGCCTATCATCGAATCGGCCAACACTTCGTCCGCCTTGAAGCTCGCCTCGCTCGACGCCTTGACTCGTCAAGCGGACGCCACCACCGCATCGCGCCTCTTGCAGAACTGGTCCGGATTCGGGCTCGCCATGCGATCCGCCACCATGCGCGCCATGCTGAACCGCACTGCGTGGACAGAAACTCTATTGAGGACTCTCACCCCATCCATCGCTCGCGCCGTCCCCCCCGCGGCCCAGATCAGCTTGAAGAGCCACCGCAATGATTCCATACGCAAACTCGCGCTGGCTGCCTTTGGCCAGCAAGCCGACAGCGACCGCCACAAGATCTTGCTGCGATTCGAACCGGCCTTGAAGTTGACCGGCGACGCGAAGGCGGGACAGACCTTGTTCGATGTCGCCTGCGTCGTCTGCCATCGCATCGGCAGTACCGGCAATGCCGTCGGCCCCGATCTCACCGCCATCACGGATCGATCCGGCCCGGCGATGCTCACGGCAATCCTCGATCCCAATCGCGCCGTTGAGGACAAGTTCCAATCTTACACCGCCACCATCAAAGACGGTTCCGAAATCACCGGTGTCATCGCCGAAGAAACCTCCAGTGCCATCAAGCTGGCAGACGCCACGGGCCAGTTTCACTCCATCCAACGAAACGTACTGACGTCTTTGAAGAGCTCGGGGCTCTCGCTCATGCCGGAAGGTCTTGAGTCAGCCCTCAATCACCGGACCATGGCCGATCTGCTCGCCTACCTCAAAAGCATCGGTACGACGCCCGCGATCTCATCCGACGCCCAAGGTGATGTTCATTTGGCGATGAGTGGCAATGCGATCGCGACTGATGACTCCTACTCTTGGACGGTTACCCAGATCCCCGCGGGAATGTACGACATTATGGCGATGGCCTCGGTCAGCGAACGCTATGAAGGCAAACCGTTCCATCTGATCGTCGGAGGTGTTCAGGCGGACGGCGTCATCGAATATACCGGCGCATTGAATCGACACCGCGCCCGCAAGTTCGGGAACATTCGCATCCCCAAGACACTCACGAACGCAACCGTCGAGTTTCGTCATTCCCTCTCCGGACCGAATGTCGCTGTCCGGGAACTGGTCCTCATCCCGCTTCGCTGATCCGCTTGGCCTTCTCGAAATCCTCGGGGGTATTGATGTTGAACAGCTCCCTTCCCGGATCGGCGCAGGCAACGCGCTTCAGATCGAGTTCGCGAACCAGCCTTTGCAGCGAGTATTCGTCGCGCGCGTGAAGCTCGCGGATCGTCGGCTCGGCACTTCTCGAAATCACCATTGGAAAACCAGCCAAGCCATCTTGGTCAGCGCAGGCGCCGGCTTCGTTCGCCAGATCCTGCAAGAGTCCGGAAGACACGAACGGCATATCGCAGGGCAAAAACAGAATTCGCTCCGCCTCACATTGTGCGAATCCGGTGATGATCCCTCCAATTGGCCCACAACGCGGCACCACGTCCTCCCGAATGATCATGCACGGCCAGTCTGCCACTTTCCTCTCGGCGATCTGCAGCAGCGTCCTCCTTCCCAGCATCATACCTGCCTTTTCCTCCCCCATGCGGGAACTGAGTCCGCCGGCGAGGATGCACGCATGGATTTCATTCTTTGGACTATCGCTCATGTCGCTCGGTGGAGTTCTTGTGAAAAAACGGCCGGTTTTGCCAATAATAAGTTGCACCTAAGGGCATTTTTGCTACTTTCGCGCTCCTTTTTCGCGAGAAATGGGAAAAACGGCCCTCGTTCGTTCCGCGGTGGAGCGTTTGGCCACAACAACACCTGATAAAATCCCGAGTTCCGCGGGATGGTCCGCACAGCGG
>JBMYQZ010000285.1:0-7048 GCA_049601855.1 Limisphaerales bacterium
CGAGATTCGGACCGCCTACGACTTGGACCTCAGCATCCTTGAATCGTTCGATGGCGAGAATCAGGTTTCCCATGTAGGGGACCGAGTCGTCATCGAGGAAATAGATGAGCGCTCCCTTGGCTTCTTTGACCGCTTGATTGCGTTGGACGGATGGCTGCTTGCCGCGGGCGATGATGATTTCGAACAGGTCCTTCGGGTATTCCAGCGTTTTGGAGGTTTCAACGGACTTGATTTCTTGTTTGTCCGGTGGCGCAGCTACCACTATGGATATGAACGGAAGGTGTTCGACGTGGATACCCAGGCGTCCAGCAATGGCTGCTGCGGTCACCTCTGGCTTGATTTGATCCTCCTGCTCCTCTGGATTCGGAAAACTGCCGTCGCTGTCAGTGGGAGGGGGACTGTCCGGCATCAGGGCAGGCGGGTAAGGAACTGCTTGAGTTGGGCCGCGGCGAGGTTGAGGGACTTGAGGGAGATCCACTCGTTCTCGGTGTGGGCCTGGGCGATGTCGCCGGGGCCAAAGACGACGCTGGGTATGCCACCTGCCGCCAAGGGGGAAGCGTCGCAGAAGTAATCCACGCCGAGCGGCTTCTTCTGCTTCAAGACCTGCATCAGGCCTTGCACCAACGGTTGCTGCCAATCGGTTTCCAGGGCCGGGCAGGGATTGTTCTTATCGTTTTTGATGGCAACCTTTAGATCCTTGGACCGGAACAATTCGTTCAATTCCCGACAGATTCCTTTTTCCGTTTCGCCGGGCAAGGTACGGCGATCGATCACGATTTCACAGTGGTCAGAAACGATGTTCGCCTGCTTGCCGCCTTGGATGAGACCGGTGTTGACGGTGGCGTGTCCGAGCAGGGGATGCTTTTGCTTCTTCAGGCTGCGGGCGTAGCGGCCTTCGATCAGATTGACGACCTCGGCCATTTTTCGAATCGCATTGTCGCCGAGTTCGGGGCGCGCACCGTGGGCGGATTTCCCGGCAGTGGCCAGTCGCAACCAGAGGTTGCCTTTGTGGGCGCTGACCATCTGGTTCATTGTCGGTTCGCCGACGATGGCGAGGTCGGCCGTCTGTTTGGAGCGTGAGAAAGTCCAGGAACCGTTTTGGCCATCCTCCTCGTCGATGAGTCCGAGGAATGTGATCTCTGTCTTTGCCGGGTGGGGGCCTTTGTTCGCGAGTTCGAGCAGCGTGGAGAACATCGCGGCGACACTCCCTTTAGTGTCGCAGGCACCGCGACCATAGAGGCGGCCGCGCGATTTGCGGGGTTTGAAGGCCGATTCATCGTTTACACTCACCACGTCCATGTGAGGTGCGAGAATAATGCGATGCTTGGGACGAACGCCTGCCGGGACCAATCGGGCGATGACATTGTGACGCCCTGGGAAAACCTCTTGGAACGAAACCTCAAGACCTGCGCGGTCGGCCCAGTGCGCGAGGAAATCTGCTACGCGTTGTTCGCCCGTCCATTGGGGAGCGTCCATGAACGCTGGGTTCACGCTGGGCAGCGCGATCAATTCGGTGAGGAGTTTTTCCGGCGTCAGCATTGCGATTGGCAGCGCGAAGCATTGGCCCGTGATCGTGGAAAGTCGAGCCCGCGAGTCCGTGGACGCTCAAGAATTCATCGACTTGAACCACTCGACAAACTTCGGAATCCCTTCCTCGATCTTGATCTGCGGGTTGTAGTCGAGTTTTTCGCGGGCCTTGGTGATGTCGGCGTAGGTGATGGGGACGTCGCCGGGTTGCATGGGCTGGCGGTCGATGTTGGGTTCCTTGCCGAGGGCTTTGCCAATCAGTTCGATGAGGTAGTGGAGCTTGACGGTCTGGGATTCGCCGAGGTTAAAGACGTCGAAGCCAAACTCCTTCTGCGTGCAGGCGAGGATGCCGGACAACGTGTCGGTGACGTAGGTGTAATCGCGCGCGCTGGAGCCGTCCCCGAACATGGGAATGGATTCGTCGGCCTGAATGCGTTTGCTGAACTTGTGAATCGCGAGATCGGGACGTTGGCGCGGGCCGTAGACGGTGAAAAAACGCAGCATCGCGATGTCCATCCCGTAGACGTGATGATAGGTGTGACCAAGTGCTTCGCAGGCTAGTTTGCTGGATGCGTAGGGAGAGATCGCGCTGAAGATCGGATCGGCTTCGCTGAAAGGGACCTTCGCGTTCACACCGTAGACGGATGAGGAGCTGGCGATGGTGACCTTCTTCACGTTTCGCTTCCGGGCGGATTCCAGGATATTAACGGTGCCCTCGACGTTGACGCGTTGGTAGAGGGCGGGTTCGGCCAGACTTGGGCGGACACCGGCCCGGGCGGCAAGATGAATGACCTGGTCGAACTGCGTGCTGGCGAAGACCTCTTCGACGTCGTCAGGTTCCGTCAGGTCGCCTTGAACGAAGGTGAACGGTCTGGCGAGCGCTTGGATATCGCTGATATTGCGCTGCTTGATGGCCGGGGCGTAGAAGTCGTTGAGGTCATCGAAAGCACAGACCTCGTGACCGTCGTTCAGCAGTCGTTCGCATACATGGGAGCCGATGAAACCGGCGCCGCCAGTGACCAGAAAATTCACGGGCTGAGTTTGGTGGGGGAATCATGAATTATGAAGGCCAATGTTAGAACATTGACGGCGCGCGGCTTGCGGTTTGTGTCTGTTTCGTCAAGATTCGCTGCGCATGAGTGAGCCGTTGATGGAAATTGAACTGCCGGGCATCGAGCGAGTGAAGAGCGGCAAGGTGCGCGAGGTGTTTGATCTGGGGGATTGCTTCCTGTTTGTGGCGTCGGACCGTATTTCGGCCTTCGATGTCATCATGCCCAACGGCATTCCGCGCAAGGGCGAAGCACTCACGCGGCTTTCGCATTTCTGGTTCGATCGCACGGAATCGCTGGTAGCGAACCATCGGTTGACCGGTCCGCAGGATCCTTTGCCCGAAGCCGCGACGCCTTTTGCTGACCAACTCGCTGGCCGGACGATGGTGGTGAAGAAATGCCAGCCATTGGCGATAGAATGCGTGGTGCGCGGCTACCTGGCGGGCTCGGGTTGGAAAGAATACCAGGAGAGCCAGAGCGTGTGCGGTATCACCTTGCCGGACGGACTGCGGGAATCGAGCGAATTGCCGGAACCGATCTTCACGCCGGCGACGAAGGCGGAGGAGGGGCATGATGAAAATATTTCCTTCACGCAGGCCTCAGGGGTCGTCGGTGAGGAGATCGCCAAGCAGGCGCGTGACTTGAGCATGCAGATCTACCATTCGGCGCGAGAGTTTGCACGGGAGAAGGGGATCATCATTGCGGATACGAAATTCGAGTTTGGGTTGCTCGATGGTGAACTCATTTTGATCGATGAGGTGTTGACGTCGGATTCATCACGCTTCTGGCCGGCGGACCAATACGAACCGGGTTGTTCGCAACCGAGTTTCGACAAGCAGTTCGTCCGTGATTACCTCGAAACGCTCGACTGGGACAAGACGCCTCCTGGACCGGAACTGCCGGCGGAGATAGTCGCCAAGACGCAGGCAAAATATTTCGAAGCCTATGAACGTCTGGCCGGGGAGAAGATGTAGGGCGCGCTAATTGCCGATCGCGACGGCCGCGTCGATGACGTCGCGAATGATCTGCAGCAGGGCCTTGTTTTCAAACGGTTTGGGAAGGATCCGTTCGCGTGAGGTGAGTTGGCTGAGCGCCGAGAGTTCTTCGCTGTAACCGCTGCAGAAGACGACGAGCAGGTGCGGGTTGTCGCGGCGCAAATCCTTCGCCAGATCTCGACCCGACATGCCTTGGGGCATGACCATGTCGGTCAGGAGGAGGTCAATCGCATCGCGATGTTGCTTCCATTGTTCACGGGCGTTCGGGCCGTCCACCGCCTCGATCACCTGGTAGCCAGCGCGGCGCAAAACTTTGCGCATGGTTTCGCGGACGCGTTCGGAATCTTCCACGAGCAGGATCGTTTCGTCGCCCCGACAATCGGATTCCAAGGTGCTATCGCTCAACGTCGTCGGCGGGGTGTCATCGGTGGTCGGAAAGTAGACCTCAAAGGTCGATCCCTGACCGACCGTGGATTGGGCTTCGACCCAGCCGTGGTGTTGCTTGGCGATGCCGTAGACGGTGGACAAGCCGAGGCCCGTGCCTTTGCCTACGTCCTTGGTCGTGAAGAACGGTTCGAAGATGCGGGAAAGGAGGGCTGGCTCCATGCCTTTGCCCGTGTCTTGGACGGAGATGCGCACGTGTTCTCCCGGCAGGGCGTCGCGGTGTTGGTCGGCCTGTTCAGGTGTCACCGTCAGACCGGTGACGGTGATCGTCAATTCGCCGCCGTCGGGCATGGCGTCACGGGCGTTGATCGCAAGGTTGATGAGCACCTGCTCGATCATGCCGTGATCGGCGATGATGGTCGGTAGCTTCTCGGGGATCGCAGAAGAAACCCTGATGGTCTCGCCAAGGGTGCGTTTGATGATGTTCTTGAGACCGCCGACAACCGCGCCTGGGTCCAATAGGGTCGCCTTCATGATCTGCTTGCGGCTGAAGGTCATCAGCTGGCCGGTCAATCGTGAGGCTCGTGTGGCGGCACCGTGAACTTCCTCGAGCAGTTCGGCGTCCTCGCCATTCAGTGGCGTTTCTTCGAGCAACATTTCGGTGTTGCCCATGATGATGGTCATGAGGTTGTTGTAGTCGTGGGCGATGCCGGCGGCGAGTTGCCCGACTGATTCCATTTTTTGCATCTGGCGGATCTGTTCCTCCAATTGGCGCCGGCGCGTGATGTTCCGCGCGATGCATTGGATATCGGTGGTGCCGTCGGCATGTGACTGCAGATGGATGGCGACATCGAGAATCCCGCCCTCATCGCCCGCGAGTTCGAGCTCAAGATTTCTGTCGGGTTGGTCTGACGAAAGTTTGGTGAGGGTATCGTGAAGCTGGATGACGCATTTGCCGGTCAGCAGCTCGCCGATCGGCTGATCGAGCAGTTTGGTGCGTGGTTGGTCGAAGGCTTGTTCGGCGGAGCGGTTGACCGCCGTGAAAGTTCCCAGCGGGCTGAGGGTGAAAATAAGGTCGCGGGCATTCTCGACAATTTCGTTATAGCGTTTGGAGATTTGATCGCGGGCGGCAAGTTCTTCACTAATCTGGCGCGTTTGGGCGGCAACTCGAGTTCGCAAAGTTTTCACCCAAAGCAGGGCCAGGCAGACTACCACCCCGAGTGCCCCGGCCATCGCGGTGATATGAGTCTGGGTGAACAACGGAGGACGTTTGATCACCGTCGGGTCGCTGGCTGGCGGAATGAGCAGGGTGAAACTGCGGGGTGAGTTCCATTCGTCGGTCTGCACGTTGCAGACTCCGGTGAGGCGGATCACGCTGCCGGGGGGCATGGTCTCGTAGCGCTCTGTCGCGGAGGCGGACAGGTCGGCGCGGAAGGCCACGCCGCGATTGCGCAGGGTGATGGAAGGCACGGCGGAGGCGCTGTGATTCTCAATCACCGTTGCCTCGACGGTGGCGTACCGGTTGGCGAATTCATCCGAAAGCGCCATCTGGGCGGTGATCTTCGCGGGCTGGGGCAGATTGGTCTCACCAAGTGATTGCCATCGCGGTCGGCGCAACGTGGGCGTCAATCGACCCGGCGCCGCAAAGCCAAGTACGTCGATGCTGACGCCCATCGGAGGAATCCGGTTGGTGGGGAACTTCAGCAAGATCGCCTGGGTGTCGTCCTGGAGCGCGGTGAGCCCAGAATTGCCGGCGTAGGTGACCACGCCGTTGACCTTGACCTGACGAGGAGATTCGCCATCGGGCCGAAATTCCAGCAAGCGATCCAAGGGTGTGATCGCAATGTTGAAGGGATCGCTCGGTGGCGTATCGAGGAACTCGATATGCTCGATCGCCGGGATATGCATCAGTATGCCCACGGGCTGTCGGTAAGCGTTGGGGCGAATTCCACAGATGCCGGTGAGGTTAAGTCGTGCCCCGATCCAGTTGGTCTGCTTGAGCAACTTTGCTTCGCCCACGAGAATCGCCTCAAAGGGGCCCTCGGCATGACGCATCTGGATGCGAAGATTCTTGGCGCTGCGAGATACGGATTCCACGGTGCCCCGGAGCCTAATCCATTGACTGTCTTCGGCGCCGGAGATCAGGCGGCCAAACGGCACTTCGCGGGCGGCGGGAATTTCGCCCGTCCCGATGTGATGGATCTGGCTCGCGACCACCATCGGGGCAAAGCCACCGGGATCCGAGACACCGCGGACGCGGATTCGATCACCGGGCTTGAGCGAGAGCGTGCGGTCCTTCTTGTCCACGTAGATTCCGGAAGTTGCATCCTGGATAAACAGCACCCGCCAAGAACGGTCGTAGTAGGTCACGACCCCATTGATATCCACGGGGTAATTCTTCTCCGCCGCCGAGACGGAAAGACCGCGAACGGCTTGGGCGGTTTGCAGGATCGGAAGCTCGTCGGCGATAGGTGGTGCGTTGGTTGTGTGAGTCGCAACTCGTAGAACGGCGCGATCCACGAAATAATTCTCACCGTCTCGCCAGACAAATCCCGACGCCTCGGTCAAAGTGCCCGGCTTAATCTCTGTTTGTTCGATCGGGTGAATGGTTACGAATCGTCTGCCCGATTTGAGCACGACTTCTCCCGCTTCGGCGCCGGCCTTCAACTCGCCTCTTACCCGGATCAGTCGGGATTCCCGGGACCTCCGATGCTCTGCCTCCAAGCCGTCGTGTGGAATCAGCGGCGCGTTGAAACGATCGGCCTTGCCACGCTGATAGATCACGACCTCGTCCAAGTCCGGCACAAACAATTGGAGGCCGGATAGGTTGGCGAAGGCTGGGTCGGGAAGCGGGCTGGCGAATCCGCTAAGCTCCACTTTGGCACCAACGAGGTTTTCACGACTATCATGTTCGGAGTGTTTTACTACCACGCGTATCTGGTGCGATCGAAGGAAACTAACGTGCAGGATCAGGTGGTCCCCGTCCATTCGCGTAAACGTCACCGTGCCGCCCAGCATCACGCGCTTGAATACGCCGTCGGGGGTCTTGAGCATCCTGGGGGTCAACAGCACCGGTGGGGGCAACGTGCCTGG
>JBMYQZ010000286.1:0-6775 GCA_049601855.1 Limisphaerales bacterium
CCAGATCGCAGCTGATTCCGTCCATCTGGAACCCACCAAGGAAGCCAAAGCGGAACGAATTCGTAGTCAGGCTTGCACGCATTTCATTGATGACCTGCCCGAGTTTCTCGCCTTGGTGACCTTTCAATCACGCGGCCAACGCATCCTCTTTGATCCGAATGATCTGTATGAAGACCAGACCGATTGGCAGCGCCATGGCAGTTGGTCATCCATTGCGGAGGCGGTGCTGTGAGCCAGGAATTCCTGATTGCCAACGGTGTTCCTCAGGATCACTCACTCGAGCAACTGACGGGCGGCGCCAATAATCGGGTTTATCAGGTAACGGCCGGAGATCGAAGCTGGGTGCTGAAGCAATACTTCAAACGCGAGGGCGACCCGCGCGATCGTTTTGCCGCTGAACAAGATTACTACACTGCGCTCTGGGCGGCTGGGATTCGACAAATCCCCGAACCGCTGGCCTGGGATCGGGAACAGAATCTCGGCCTGTTTGAGTATCTCGATGGCAGAAAGCTGAAGGCCGACGAAGTCGGTCGCGAGCGGATCGACGAAGCCCTCAAATTCCTCATCGAAACCAATCAGCGCGCGGGCGACGCGGATTTGAAACCGGCCAGCGAAGCCTGCTTCAGCCTCGAACAGCACTTCGCAACGGTCGAACGACGCATTCAACGACTGCAAGGCATCACGGATGCGGCGGCCAAGAAATTCGTCGACAGCGAACTAACCCCGAAGTGGCGTTCGATCGCCGATCGGTCAGATCAGTCCGATTCGGCGAATCTGACGGTGGATCAACGCTGCATCTCGCCCTCCGACTTCGGCTTCCACAACGCCCTCCTGCAGGCCGACAACACCCTGCGCTTTTTCGACTTCGAATACGCTGGTGCCGATGACCCCGCCAAGTTGACCTGCGATTTCTTCTGCCAACCTCGCCTGCCAGCCAGCCTTGATCACTGGGTGCACTTCGTACAGTGGTTTGCCACCGAATGCGAATGGGATGATCGGTTCCTCTCACGCGCCGATAGGCTGCTTCCGGTCTACCAGATCAAATGGTGCTGCATCATGCTGAATGAATTCCTGAAAGCGGATGCCGAGCGCCGTGAGTTTTCCGCGAAATCGGATGACCTCGAATCCCGTAAAGCGACTCAGCTCGAATTGGCCCAATCGTCATTGGCTGCGATAGACTGATCATGCCTCACTGCATTCTTGATTGCTCCCAAACCATCGAGACCCACGCCCCTCTCGATGACATCATCAAGACGGTTCACGATGCCGCGGTTGATTCCGGCTTGTTCGGTCAAGGCGATGTGAAGGTTCGCGCGCGCCTTTTTGAGCACTACACGATCGGTGGGGAGAAGAAGGATTTTCTTCACATCATCGCCTACATCCTGTCGGGCCGAAGCGAGGAGCAACGGGAGGATCTCTCGCGTCGGATTATCGTCGCGCTCAAGGAATTGCTCCCGAACGTCCCGGTTCTCTCGATCGATGTCCGGGAGATCAATCGGGCCACCTACAATAATCGAAATACGGTCTGAAGTTCCTGAGTGGCAGGGGAGTCTGACTGAGACTCATGCTCCTGCGAATCCTCATGATCCTATCGGCGTTCGCCATTGGCGCCATGGCGGCGACGCCCAAGGAGGAATACGCCGCGATCATGCGGGATTACAATGCGGACATGGGGATCCGCAGTGCAGAATCAGACCTTGAGCGCAGGCGGGCGGTTGAACGATTCGGTCGATTGGCGGAGAGACTCGTGAGATTGGCCCAGAAGTTTCCCGACGATCCGATTGCGTTGACGGCTTTGCGTCAGGCGATTCAAGCGATCAATACGACGGATTCCATTGCGCAGGTGGCATGGGAATCGAATGAAGGCGAATTCCCCCGGGGCAGTTCGGATGAGTTGGTGCGGGCGACCGTCGACCAGCTCCTGCGTGATCATATTCGTAGCAAGAAACTCGATCGCGCTATCGATCGCGCGCGTTACGGCTATCGTCCTGGATTCGAGCGATTCTTGCGGGAAGCGTTGCGCCTGAATCCAGACGGCGCAAACCGAGCCGCCGGCGGTCTGGCGCTCGCTCAATACCTGCTCGATAAGGCGCGTTTGCTCCAGGTCGCGAAGGACCGCCCGGAGGTGGTGGATGCCTATGCCAACATCTTCGGTCCGAACTTTCTTGAGACCTGGCAAGAGCGAGGCATTGAGAATCTCACTGCCGAAGCCGAACAGTTGTTTGCGAAAGCGGTGAGCCACCAAGACGTTGAAGTTCGCCCTGGCAACGTGGCTGCCATCGCTACGGCGAACTTGTACGACATTCGGAATTTGAGTGTTGGCCAAGCAGCGCCCGAAACCGAGGGACGAGATCAAGAAGGCGTCAGATTCCGATTGAGTGATTACCGGGGGAAGGTCGTGTTGCTGTATTTCTGGATGCAGTTCTGTCCGACCTGACGTACCACCTGGCCTCACGAGCGGTCGCTCGTGAAACAACTGAAGGACCGGCCGTTTGCCTTGGTGGGAGTGAACATCTTTCCCCAAGACCCAGCGGATCTCAAAAAGGCGATGCGACGGGACAGAATCACCTGGCGTTCCTTCACGGTTAAAGATATCGAGATCAGGCGTATTTGGAATCATCCGCCCACGCCGGCGTACTATGTCCTCGATCATAAAGGGGTGATTCGGCGCAAATGGATCGGCAATCCAGGTCCCGAGGCCATCGACAAGGCATTGGAATTGTTGCTCAGCGAAGCTGAGGCCAACTGATTGTTTGCCATTCGTTTTTTGAACCGCTTCAATCCGCAGCGTTCTTAAAACAAGTAAATGGCCTACATCGACTTTATTTCCCCACTGCACAAGAAGACCCAGCGTGATTACGTCGCGCGGGTGACCGAGTTTCCCAAGGCCGAGGCCGCAAATTTGGCGAAGCAATTCGCAAAGGACTATTGGGACGGCGATCGCAAGGTTGGATACGGTGGCATGCGGTACGACGGCCGTTGGCGGGTCGTGGCCGAGAATATGGCCAAGCATTACGGGTTGAAGGCCGGTGACAAGATTCTTGATATCGGCTGCGGCAAGGCCTTCCTGCTGTATGAATGCACACAAGTTGTGCCGGGCATTGAGATCGCAGGCTTGGACATCTCGGAATACGCCATCGAGAATGCGAAAGAAGAAACTCGTCCTTTCCTCACCGCAGGACACGCCAACAAGTTGCCTTATGACGACGACTCGTTTGATTTCGTGTTGTCGCTCAATACCCTCCACAACCTGCATTGCTACGACCTGGATGTGGCGTTGCGCGAAATGAACCGGGTGGCCAAGAAAGACAAATACCTTGTGGTCGAGTCCTATCGCAACGAGGAGGAAAAGGCCAATCTGCTGTATTGGCAGCTGACTTGTGAATCGTTCTGCACGCCGGGGGAATGGGAATGGTGGTTCAAACAGACCGGCTACGATGGCGATCACTCGTTCATCTACTTCGAATAGAAAGATTGTATTATGACTGATTCCGCGATGACCGATTCCGCGCCCTTGGCCGAGCTCTTCGGCGACAAGGGTTGGAAGGTCGTGCCCAACATTCTTGAGCCGGAACGCGTCGAAGACGTGCGAGACTTTTTGAGTTCCCGACGGGAAAAACTTCAGGCTGGTTTCGAAGAATGGATCGGAGAGAAGATCGAGTCGGACAAGGACTACGGACGCCATCAGGCGGCGATTCCGGAATACGAGAAGCGAGGATTGGAAAAGGATCATCGCCACTTTCTCACCGGTGAGTTTGATCTGGATACCCGCTTGGATATGCGCATCGTCCGTCTGTTGGAATCGGATCGCGTGCGCAAGGCGATCGCCGAACAGGTGGGGCAGGGCACTTACCAGATTCACTATCCGCCGATGATGCGCTTCAAGTGCGCTGACTCACCCGGCAGCCTGCTTCCTCCGCACCAGGATGGACCCTACAACGCCCATATGACCGATTTCATCACGGTATGGGTGCCGTTGGTGGACATTGATCCGGAGGTGGGTGGGATCATCGCCTACAATGGCAGTCACCTGACGCCGGACATGGAGCACGTTTCCTCCGGTCCGTGGGCCTTCGGAACCAAGGACGAACCGGAGGGTTACGAGGAAGAGCGCGTCCTGATGAAGGCGGGAGATATCCTGATGTTCCCCCGCAACTTCATCCACAAGTCCGCTCCTCAGCTCAGTCAGGAACGCAAACGTTACAGCATTGATTTCCGCATCTTCCGCAATCCGGAAGACACAAAGAAGTCGTATTACGACCCGCAGGAAGATAAGATTTTCCGCCTGCACTGATGAGCAAAGAAGAGCGGAAATTTGACGGCTTTCGAAAGACCGGGATCGACGACGAAGTTGAGGATCGGCTCGAAGATCACTGCGAGGATCACAACATCGGTTCGCTGGATGCGGTGAAGCTTTTCCCGGTCTTGGCGCGCCGCCAATGGCTCAAACGTTTCCTTGCCCATGCTGAGCTCTTCAAGAAGACCATCAACGTTCCTGGCGATATTGCCGAACTCGGCGTGTTTCGCGGCCTCGGCCTGATGACCTGGGCGAATCTGCTCGAGGCTTACATGATCGGCGACCGGACCAAGACGGTCTATGGCTTTGACAACTGGAAAGGCTTTACCGAACTCGCGAGCGAGGACGGCGCCGACGTCGATGAAGTCGATAAAAAGGCCGGTGGGTTCTCGCCCGAGGATTACTTCGGGGAATTGAAGAATGCCATTGAGATTTTCGACATGGACCGCTTCGTCTCGTGGAAGGCGCGGGTGAAACTGGTCGAAGGCAACATAGAGGATTCCGTCCCCAAGTTCATCGAGGAGAATCCGGGGATTCGCTTTTCATTCATTCACTTCGATTGCGACCTCTACGTCCCGACCAAGGCAGCTCTCGAAGCCATGTGGCCGCGGGTCTCCCGCGGAGGTGTGATCATCTTCGACGAATACAGCATCAAGGACTGGCCTGGCGAAACGAAGGCCGTTGACGAATTCCTTGAGACTCAACCGGGGCTCCAAATCAAGACCCTCGACTGGACCAACGCTCCGGCCGGTTATCTCATCAAACCTTAAGATGTCCGACACAAAGGAACCGCAGTATCAGGTCTGCCTCGACCTGGTGAAAGACAAGCCCGCCACGTCTCTCGGCCTGATGACCAATCAGGTCTGGCATGACGACCCCAAGCGATTGGTTTTCGTCCTCTCCCGCTACAAGTTTGTCGCCAAGATGCTCAGTGGCATTGACTCCGCCTTGGAAGTCGGATGTGCCGATGCCTGGGGCTCTCGCATCGTGGCGCAGGAAGTTGGCTCCCTTACCGTCAGCGACTTCGATCCGGTCTTTATCGAGGACGTCGAGAAGCGGATGGAAGCGGACTGGAAGATGGACACGCTCGTCCATGACATGCTGGCTGGACCGGTGGAGAAGAAATTTGCTGGGGCCTATCTCGTCGACGTCATCGAGCACATCGAGAAGGACGTCGAAGAACAATTCATCGGCAACATCGTCGGCTCCCTGAACGACACCGGCGTCTGCATCGTTGGCACCCCTTCACTTGAGTCGCAGGAGTATGCTTCTCCTCCGAGCAAGGCCGGACATGTCAATTGCAAGACCGGTCCGGCACTGAAGGCGTTGATGCAGAAGTTCTTCCACAACGTCTTTCTCTTCTCGATGAATGATGAGGTCATCCACACCGGCTTTCATCCCATGGCGCATTACCTCTGGACAGTCTGCGCCAATCGGAAGCAGTAGATCGTCATGAGCGGCCCGGTTCTCGTAGTCGGAGGCGACGGACTGATCGGGCAGGCCTTGGTGGAGGAGTTTCAGATCAATGGTCAGGAATTCATCGAGACCACACGGCGCGACGGGGAAGGGCTTCAACTCGACTTGGCGGATCCTGCTGAATGGCGGATTCCAGATTCCATCGGTTCCGTCGTCCTGTGTGCAGCGGCTACCAATCTTGCGTTCTGCCGTGACCATCCCAAAGAAGCCAGGCGGATCAATGTCACGAACACCCTGAAGCTCGCCCAGATGTTGTCGGAGCAGGGAGTTTTCATTTCGTTTCTTTCAACCAACCTTGTATTCGATGGTGAAACACCGCACGTCACGGCGGAAGCGCCGTTGAATCCGCGCACTGTTTACGGCGAATACAAAGCCGAGGTCGAACGGGAGTTGCCAAGAGCAGTCAAAGACTTCGCAATTATCCGGTTGTCGAAAGTCTTCACGCGCAGCATGCCCCTGCTGATCAATTGGCAGAACGAATTCCAAGACGGCAAGACGATTGAGGCCTTCACGGACTATCGTTGTGCGCCCATTGATATTGGCACGACGGCCAAGGCGATTGCCTCCATCACGACCGGGCGACGACCGGGCGTCTGGCAACTCTGTCCGGAGGACGATGTGAGCTATGCGGAGATTGCGGTGGAGGTGGCTCGACGACTCGGATTGCCCGATCGGACGAAAGGGATCTTGAGCACCGAGAAAACCGTGCTGGAACACCTGCCGCGACACACCACTCTTGATACTTCCCGTGCGAGGGAAGAACTGAACCTCGATTTCCCACCGATGCCCGTGGTCCTTGACCGGGTGTGGGATTCATGAGAACCAAACCCCGCCTTGTCAGACCTAAAGTGCCATTGCTGCTATTCTGAGAACCTGGAGACCATGCCGGGATCTGAAGAGCTCCATCGCGTGACCTCGGATGCCAAGGCCTGGCCGCCGGGGAGCATCATCGCGCACTGTGGCGATTGCGGTCTGGTGCAAACGGTGACCACGCCGGAGTGG
>JBMYQZ010000286.1:6785-7030 GCA_049601855.1 Limisphaerales bacterium
ACACGATCTACCATCAGGGTGGGGGGACGGAGCAGAGTGTCTTCAAACAACAGGACGGGAAAGGAAGCCTTCGTTCCGACGTCATCATCGAAGCCCTGAAGAGTCATTACCCGCTGAAGAAGAATGGTTCACTGCTGGATATCGGCTGTGGGAACGGATCGTTTCTGCGGGCGTGCAGTCGCGCGCTGCCTGGCTGGGTTCTCGAAGGCACGGAGTTTGATGACAAATACAAGGAAGAGGTGGAA
>JBMYQZ010000287.1:0-7026 GCA_049601855.1 Limisphaerales bacterium
GGAGATCAATGCCGTTCACCACGCCATGTCCGGCAATGAGAAAGACGCCCGGACCTGGCTCGCCAAGGCTTCCAAGATTTACCCGGAACGACGGTCCCGGATTCACGCCTTGCTGAAAGACAAGGACAAGGCCCTCGAATTGGCCGCTGCCGCCGCCAAGAAAGACGTCAAGCAACTGCAGCCGACCGCCAACCACATCCGCACGCTCTGGCAATTCGGCGAGCAGAAAGACGCCATCGACAAATTCAAGAAACTCCGGCGACTCGCCGCCGAGGTCGACCTTCAGGCACCCGTCTTCGCCGCCTTGAAACCCGTCGCCCAAGCCGCCGGCCTCAAGGCCAACTGGCGTCCCGCGCTGAAACGCCCCGCTGACTTTGGCAAACGGCGCTCGCTCGACTCCCTTGGCCCGTTCCGCTGGACTCCGCCTCCGGCGCTGGACTGGGCACTACCCAACGAAAGCAACAAACTCGTCTCGCTCAAGGACTACGAAGGCAAAGCCGTCATCGTGATCTTTTACCTCGGCGCCGGCTGCACCCATTGTATCGAACAACTCGCCGCCTTCCATCCGCTGAAGGACGACTTCGAAAAACTCGGCATCTCGCTCGTCGGCATCAGCACCGACTCCCGCTACGGCCTGGCCAAATCCGCCGAACTCGCGTCCAAGGATGGTGGCTTCAGCTTCCCCCTGATTGCCGATCCGGGTCTGGAAGTCTTCAAGCGTTACCGCTGCTACGACGACTTCGAGAAATTCGCCCTCCACGGCACCTTCCTCATCAGCCCGCAAGGCAAGGTCCTCTGGCAGGACATCAGCTACGAGCCCTTCACCAAGACCGATTTTCTGCTCAAGGAATCGAAGCGCCTGCTCGGACTGGCCGGCCGTGAATCATTCATCGGCACGAAGTAGTATGAGATCAGCGTTCTGCTTCCTGCTGTTCGCTCAGCTGGTTCTTGCCGAGCGACCAAACATCATTCTCGTTCTCACCGATGATCAAGGCATTGGTGATGTGGGCATTCACGGCAACGACAAGATTCGGACGCCGACGATCGATGAGTTCGCCAAGGACGGGATTCAGATGACGCGGTTTTATGTGGAGCCGGTTTGTGCGCCGACACGGGCGGCCTTGATGACAGGGCGCTATCATTACCGCACGGGTGTGATTCATACCTCGCGGGGCGGGGCAAAGATGGCGGGGGATGAAAAGACGATCGCAGAATACCTGAAGGAGGTGGGTTACCGGACGGGGATTTTTGGGAAGTGGCACCTGGGCGATAATTACCCGATGCGGCCGCAGGATCAGGGATTTGGCGAGACACTCGTGCACAAGTCCGGTGGCATCGGGCAGACGCCGGACAAGCCGAACAGTTACTTCGAGCCGTGGTTGTGGCAGAACGGGCGGAAGATCCGCGCGCAGGGTTATTGCACGGATATTTTCTTTGATGCGGCGATTGAGTTCATCGAGAACAACGCGTCGAAGAGCTTCTTCGTTTATCTCCCGCTCAATGCGCCGCACACGCCACTGGAGATCGCCGATCGTTACGTCGCGAACTATCGCGCGATGGGGCTGAACGAAACGACCGCGAAGGTCTATGGCATGGTCGAGAACATCGATGACAATTTTGCCCGCCTGCTCAAGCGTCTCGACAGTCTCGGGCTGCGCGAGAACACGGTTGTCATTTTCATGACCGACAACGGCGCGCAACAGGCGCGCTACAACGCCAAGATGCGTGGGCGCAAGTCGCACACGTACGAAGGCGGCATTCGCGTGCCGTTTTTCCTGCAGTGGCCCGCCCGTCATCCGCGGCCACAAAAGCACGCTACCCCGGCCGCCCATATCGATCTTCTGCCGACCTTGTTGGAGATGGCCGAATACCAGGGTCTGGTCCCGCACCCGATCGACGGCAAGAGCTTCTGGACGATGCTGCAGACGGCCAGGTCGGCGAAGTCGGAGCGGAGTCTTTTCTTCCAGGTTCACCGTGGGTTGCAGCCACGACCCTTTCAGAATTCCGCCGTGGTTTCACCACGCTACAAGCTCGTCGGCCATCCCGGCACATTCGGCAAAGAGACGCTCAAGATGGATCCTGCCAAGCCGAAGCTCGAGCTCTACGATCTCAAATACGACCCCACCGAGCAGGACAACATCGCGGCCGAGAAACCGGAGGTCGTGAAGAAGTTGAGCAGCGATTACCGCAAGTGGTTTCAGAGTGTGCAGTCTTCGCGCAAGTTCCGCACGGGGACGATTCACATCGGCAATCTGGCGGAGAATCCCACGCATCTTTGTCGCTACCAGGACGCCACCTACGAGAATGGCAAACCCAAGCACTGGCAGGTGGAAATTGAAACCGCCGGCCGTTATCGCATCTCCGTGAACACCACCGAACGCACGGGCGGTCGCATTCACGTGAAGTTCAATGGCGAGGAAAAATCCCGCCCCGTTCTTCCCGGTGGCAATGCTGCGACCTTCTCACTACCCGCAGGTGTGGGAACGCTGGACGTCTGGTTTGTCGACGATGGCAAAAGGCGGGTCATCGTGACGGACAACAGTCCGACGGATGATGTCACGCTGGCACTGCTGAATTGATCGGTAACGGGCGTGGTCGGGAAGCCAAGCAGGTTGCCCATCTACGTTCAGCGGCGCCCCAAGGATGCGAGGTAGGCGACCAGGTCAGCCAGTTCGGCGCGGGTCATGCCGGCGGTGAGGCCTTCGGGCATGAGGGTGCCGGCTTCCTGGATGTCGGAGATGTCTTTCCGCGCGATGCGGATCTCGCGGCCGGTGGCGGCGGAGCGGAGGGTGAGTTCGGACTTTGTTTCCTTGGTCTTGTAGCCCTGGTGATATTCGTCGTCCTTCGTGGTGATCGCAGTGGCAAGGTAGCCTTCCTTGACCTGGCGCTTGGGCCAGAGAATGGCTTCGATGATCAACTCGGTGGTCATGCCGGTGCCGACGGCGGAAAGGTCCGGTCCCTGAATGCCGCCAGTACCAGCGATCTTGTGGCAGGCGACGCAATTGGCGACGGGGGAGGCGAAGACTTGTCGACCGCGTTTGGTGTTGCCCCGAGCGGCGGCCTTCGTGAGGGAGCGAACCAGTTGTTCGGAATAGGCGGGCGTGATGGCGTCCGCTCCGAGTGAGGCAAAGAGTTTCTGACGGATGGCCGGGGCATCACGACCGGAGGCGGCCAGGACACGGAGGCCGAGCTTGGCCACGTCGGTGTTCACCTGATCGGATCCAAGCGCGGTGGCGAGTTCGGTCAAACCGGTCTTGCGATCAAGGAAAGGATTCAACACCGCCTTGGCGCCTTCTTCGTCCGTGACCTGACGCAACATGCCGGCACCAATCTTGGCGGCGATGGAAACGTCCAGACGCGACAAGGCACGCAAGGCGGCGAGACGGATTGGCATGGGACCCTGGAGATTCCGCAGTTCGGCGATTGCCTTGGTGCCGGCGAGTTCGCCGTAGGCTTCGGCGGCCGCGACCCGGATCTTGAGGTCCTTCGATCGGTCGCGGCTCAACTGACCAATGTGAGGCGTAAGCGACGCCACTTTCAACGCGCCGGCAAGTCGGACGGCGCCATCGGATCCTTGATCGACGAGTTTTTTCAGAGGGGCGGTCACATCGCCGGAAGGGCGGACACCACGGACGCGGACGACCTCGGTGAGTTCGTCGAGAAGTTCGGGATACTCAGCACCCAAGTTGAGAACATGACGCAGGTCAGCGGATTGGCCGACATTGGCGAGGAGCTTGAGCAGATTGACGCGGGCTTCGGGATCGAGCGACAGGTTGGCGGCGAGGGTCTTGACCTGTGCCGCGATGTCTTTGCTGCCGTCTTCCTGCAGGACAAAGGCGGCGTGTTTGCTCCGACCGCCGAAGTCGAGGCGACCCGAGGTGAAGGCGGGTTTCCAGGCGGAAGCCAAGGCGTGCACGGATTGGCGGAGAGCGTAATCGAGAAAGCGATCCATCGGGGCATCGAGTGCCTGCACGGCGATCTCCATCGCGCGGGGTGAACCGACGTAGGTGGAGGCGACGACGGCCTCCAGCCGAACGCGAGGGTGTTCGTCGCGGATGAAGCGCTCCAGCAGGTCCAATGCGTCCGGGATCTCGTGGGTCCAATTGCCGATCATGCGGACGCCGTAACAGCGGGCGGCGGGTTCAGCGGCGTTGAGAAGTCTTTCCATCAGGTTGCGACGGAAGATGCCATGGGCTTCGTAAACGCCGGTTACCCGGTAGAGTTCTGGCAGGTTGGCAGGTTTGAACTCATCGCAGGCCTTGATCACTTCTGAAGTCGGTTTGCCAAAGAGCAGGCGCTTGGCCTGGTAACGGGTCCAGCGTTCATCTGTGCGGAGTTGCTCAAGGAGTCGAGCGGCGTTCATGGACGCGAGATCGGGTTGCTTCACGAGCGGCCGGGTCTTGGAGGTGATGCGCCAGATGCGACCGTGGCGTTGGTCGCGGCGCGGGTCGCGATAGGAGGCCTGGTAGTGGCCGACGATTTCGTTGTACCAGTCGCAGAGATAGAGCCCGCCGTCGGGTCCGACGCGAATGTCGACGGGGCGGAATTCGCGACGAGTGGAGGTGATCAGTTCGGGGAGGCGCGGAGTCTTGTAGCCGGAGCCGTCGTCTTCGGTGCGATAGATCGGGACGGAGTTGTTGTAGTATCCGGCAAAGGCGACGGCTCCCTGATATTCATTGGGCAGGTGTTTTGTCCCAATGATCTCGATGCACATGTTCTTGCTGTCGGTGAAGAGCGAGATCGTGCGGCGCGGATGATCGGTGCGGATCATGCCGGGGACAGTGTAGAAGGCGGCGTAGGCATCACCGGTGTTGTGGAGCACCTGTCCCCATTCATCGAAGGCGACGCCCCAGCAGTTTGCTCCGGCGGTGGAGCTTTCGAAGAAGTTGTCGGCCTTGAGTCGATGCGGATGAAAACGCCAGACACCGGCCTTCAGGTGCTTCTCAATGCCCCACGGCGTTTCGACGCGGGAATAGACGTGATGACCTTGCGTAAACCAGAGACGGCCATTCGGCCCCCAGGTGAGGGAGTTGATCAGTTGGTGAGAATCACCGGTGCCGAAGCCAGAGAGGACGACGCGTTTCTGATCGGACTTTCCGTCGCCGGAGGTGTCTTTGAGGTGAATGAGTTCTGTGCCGTGGCCGACGTAAAGTCCGCCGTCGCCCAGTTCCAAGCCCATGGGCATGTGCAGGCCTTCGGCAAAGCGATGGAACTTGTCGGCGCGCCCATCCTTGTCGGTGTCCTCACAGACGAGAATGTAGTCGTTGGGCTTTGCGCCGGGGAGCAATTGTGGGTAGGTCGGCAAGCAGATGACCCAGAGCCGGCCCTTTTCGTCCCAACGCATCTGGACGGGATTGACGATGCCGTCCTTTTCGGACGCGAAGAGATTGGCCTGCAGTCCGTCGCGCAAGGTAAAGGAGTCCAGTTGCTCCCTGGGTGTCAACTTGGCGATGCGTGAATGTTCCCGCTCGTTCGGTTTGGACTGCAGGATGCTGAACGGTGCTCCGGCAGCGTGCGCATCGATCTTGAGCTCGGCGCTCGTCAGGATCGGGCGGAAGGCTTCGAGTTCCTCGCGCAGTTCGGGGGCGCCCTTGCCGAAAGGAACGTGCATGCGATCGCCAAAGGCAAAGGCGTAGTTCATCGGGCGCCAGTAGTCGAACCACAGTCGGTTCTTCTCCTGAATCAATTCGGTCAAACCTTCGGGGATTTCACCCGGGCTCCATTGGATGCCAAGTTCCTCCGCGATGAAGTGATCGATAAGACCGAGCGAAATTGGCAGCAGATGAATCCCATCGCGGGTGACGGAATTGAAGAAGTCGACCTGAAATAAATCGACAAAGACAAGTTGCCGCAGTTTCGCCAGTTTGCGAATCGCCTCGGTGTAGGCGGCGACGTCGGAATTCCGCTGGCTGAGATCCGGTGCCAGTTTGGCGCTCGGCTTCTCGAAGCGAGTTGGTGAAAGCAGCACAATCTGGCGGGTCTGTTTCTCGAACTCATCCAACAGCTTTTCGTAGGCGGCGATGAATTTGGGAAGATTCCCGATTCCATCGAGCGATTCCATCTGACCGAACTGCACGATGAGCACGCTCGCCTTCAGCCAGGCGAGCTGTTCGCTCCAGGCGCCGAAATTCACGTCGCGCCATTGCTCGTAGACGGTGTCGCCTTCCCACGCCACGTTGCGGAAGCGCAGTTTATGTTTTGGAAAACGGGCGGTGAGAATGGTTTCAAGTTCGGCCTGTTTCTGCGCGGCTTCAAGGTTGCCGCCGCCGATGAACGCGACCACGTCGTTGGGTTGAAGCGCGAACTTTCCCTTGGCGAAGGGGCCGGGCGGATTGGCGGGATTCTGGGCGCCGGAAACCCGACCGGGAATTTCCTTGGGCTTCTCGAACTTGTTCTTGGCGAGCGGTTCGTAGTCGAAGCGGCTACCCGGAGCAAAGAGGATCTTCATCTCGTTGATGCGCCGGTTGAAGACGTAGAGTTCGTCGAGTTGACCGTTGAAGAAACGGCCGTCCCCGGCGCCAATGAGCAGATCGGCCGGTTCGGCAGCGTATTCCAGGATCTTGCCGTCACCGAGGTGGCGGGCGTTGATGTAGAGCCGGGCAAAGCCGCCGTCGATGCTGCGGTCCACCGACACGATGACGTGTCCCCAGCGGCCGGACGCGAGAACGTTGTCGGGGCTGTCGATATTGGAGTTCACCGCCTTGGCCTTGCCTACTGTTTCGAGACGGACGCCCATCTTGGCGGTCTGGATCAGGCGCCAACCCGTGCCGGACGAATCGACCTGGGACAGGATGGTTTGTTCGGAATTGTGCCGGGGTTGGACCCAGACGGCGACGGCGAAACCGCCGGTGCGCACATCCGGCGCCCGATCCGCCGGAACGCAGATGGCCACATCGCGACCATTGAGCCGCAGGTTCTTTCCCCCGAGCGAAGTATCCGGATAGCCGGGAACGCCCCGGATTTCGCCATGTGCCTTGCGGGGACTGGAATCGAGGGCGTTGCCGTCAAACTTCCAGTGCCCGATCA
>JBMYQZ010000288.1:0-7006 GCA_049601855.1 Limisphaerales bacterium
GGCACGGGGTTCGTGTAGGTCACCCCGGTCAGAGCCTCGCCCATGGGGATGATCAACGCGGGCTTGCCCTTGAACTTCTTGTTCACCTCGATCTCTCCGCCGCCGGCAAAGTCCGTGACCTTCCAGCCCACGAGCGACTTGCCGTCGAAATAGCTGATCCACTTGCCTGGCTGGTAGATCGCCTCGACCTTCGGATCTTTCTTCAGCGGCGCATGGGTCATTTCCTTGACGACGTGCGGCGGGAGTTCCCGCTTCTTCTTGTCGGCGGCAGCGGATGGGTAGGCAAACGCGGCGAGCGCTGCGATGAGCAAGGTCGTCTTGAGGAATTGCATGGCAGGATTTGACGACGTGCAGCCGGAAACAATCAAGGTTTGAATGAAAATGATTGGGTTGCCCGACGGGTCTGCTGCTCTATCCTCCCTCCACCGCATGAAGTCTCATCTCCTCTTCCTTCTGCTGGTCGCGACGTCATTGCCTGCGGCCGAATTCGTCACGAAAAAGATGTACCACCTCGGCACGCCCGGTTTTCCGGAGTGGGCGGAGTTCGAGGGAAAGAAACCTCACGGCCGCGAACTGCACCTGGACTTTGAAGCGAAGGAGAATACGGGCGCCAAGACTCTTCTGATCCGCCAGGAAGGTGTGAAACAGGGATGGTCGGTCTATCTGAACGGCAAACGCCTTGGCGGTCTCAGTCGCACCTATGCCATGCTCGACCTGGGTGTGGAGATTCCGCCTAAGCGTCTGCGCAACGGCACCAACAAACTTTCCATCCGCGCGCCCAAACAGGTTGATGACGTCATGGTCGGCCATATCCGCATCGTGGATCCGAATGGCCCGGGTTACGGTCAACTCAACGTGGATTTGGATGGTTTGCCCTGTCGCATCACGATCGTGCACCCCGATGGAACGTTGGCCGCATTGACGGCGAATGAAGGCACGGCATCAAGACCAGGCGTCATCTACACCGGCGACGGAAAAGCCCGCGCCAAGCTCTTGGCCGGTCGTTACACCGTCTATGCCTCGCGCGGGTTCGAATACAGCGTAGCCACCGCCGAAGTGACGATCGTCGGCGGCCAGGAACAGGATGTCTCGCTCCAGCTTAATCACGAGATCGATACCCGGGGCTGGGTTGCCGCCGACACGCACATCCACGTACGCGACTTCAGCGGCCATGGCGACTCCACCGTTCGCGAACGCATGATGACCATCGCCGGTGAAGGCGTGGAACTCGCCATTGCCACCGATCACAATCATCACGCCGATTACCGCCCCTACGCCAAGGAGATGCAGGTGAGCGAACACTTCACCTCCGTGATCGGAAACGAGGTCACCACCAAGGGGGGGCACTTCAACGCATTTCCTATCGAGCCCAAAGCTCCGGTGCCCAACTACAAACTCACCAACTGGTTGGACATCGTCAAAGGCATCCGCGACACCGCCGGTGTGAAGGTGGTCGTCCTCAATCACCCGCGCAACGTGCATAGCGGCTACTCTCCGATGCAGCCGAGTGAATTCGATCGCGCCACCGGAAAGCATCGGCAGCGGATTGACTTCGATGCGATGGAACTCGTCACCTCCGCCGCGATGCAATCGGATATCATGGCGCTATTTCACGACTGGTTCGCGCTCTTGAATCGTGGACACAAGATCGTTGGTGTCGGATCCAGTGACACTCATGACGTTGCCCGTTTCGCAGTTGGCCAATCGCGTACCTACGTTGCCTGTCCCGATGACGACGTGTCCAAGCTGGATGTCGACACGGCCGCCGACAGTTTCCTGAAAGGCCGCGCGCTCATCAGCATGGGGCTGCTGGTCAAGATGCGGGTCAATGACCGCTACGTCGTCGGCGATCTCGTGCCGCGTGCGAAGAAGCTCAAGATCGCAGTCGATATCATCGGCCCATCCTGGACCACTGCCGATCGCGTGGAGCTCTATGCCAACGGCAAGCTTGTCGGCAAACGTGATTTGCATCCGACCGATCACATATTGAAATCGCGGGAGATCTTCAACATCGGCCCGCTCGAGCATGACGCACACCTCGTCACCATCGCCACCGGTCCCGGTGTTCGGCAGCCGTATTGGGAAACACCGCGCCCCTACCAATTGACCTCCAAGATCTTCAATCCCCGCCTGATCGGCGCGACCAATCCAATCTGGGTCGATGCGGATGGCGACGGCGAGTTTACGCCGTTTTTCCAACGCAAGAATCGTAAGCGCGTCTCCTTTCGCAAGCAGGTGCTGACCGACAAGTATCACTGCGACGGGATCACTGCCGGTGACATCAATCGCGACGGCAAACCGGACATCGTTGCGGGTCCCTATTGGTACGAAGGCCCCGCGTTCACGAAAGCCCACGCCTTCTTCGAACCGGTGTTGTTCCCGAAAGAAACCAGCCCCACCGACAGCATGTTCAGCTTCGTCTACGACTTCAATGGCGACGGTTGGAATGACATCCTGAAGCTTGGCCGGGTTCACAGGCACCAGGCCATGTGGTTCGAAAACCCGAAAGGGAAGGGTGGCTTTTGGAAATCCCATTTCGCGTTTCACCGTGTTCGTGGCGAATCACCCATGCTCCGCGATGTTGATGGCGACGGCAGACCGGAACTCCTCAATCACGACCTGAAACAATGGGGGTTCATTCGCCCGCGCTGGAAACGCCCGACCGAACCTTGGCGTTTCGATCCCATCGGTGGCACGGGCGAGTACGACCAGTTCTATCACGGCGAAGGCATCGGCGACCTCAACAACGACGGCCGGAGCGACCTCATGCTCAACGAGGCAATCTACCTACAGACTCCCAGTCCGCTCCAGAAATGGAAGTACCTGCCCGCCCGCTTCGGCGAAAAAGGTGGTGCTCAGATGTTCGCCTATGATGTCGATGCCGATGGCGATCGCGACGTGATCACGTCACTGAACGCCCACCAATGGGGGCTTGCCTGGTTCGAGAACGACAAGTTGGAATTTACCAAGCACATGATCATGGGCACCCGGGAAGAAGAGCAGAAGTACGGTGTCGCCTTTTCCCAACCACACGCTCTCGAACTCGCTGACATCGACGGCGACGGGCTCCAGGATGTCGTCACCGGCAAACGCATGTGGGCGCACGGACCCAAAGGTGATGTCGAACCCAACGCCGCTCCGGTTGTCTACTGGTTTCAATTGCAACGGGATGGTGGAAAAGTTCGCTATGTCCCTCACAAGATTGACGATCAATCCGGTGTCGGTGTCCAGATCTGGTGCGCCGACGTCAACGCCGACGGCCGCACCGACGTTCTCACCGCCTCCAAACTCGGCGCGTTCCTCTTCCTCAACACGGCGTTGCCATGACCCGGAGTGGGCTGGGTTTTAGCATTGGTTCTCAGCAGTCTTGCTGCCAAGCGTCCCATTGACCGGTCGCCGTTCAGTCGCTCCGGGATCTCAATCGAATGATGTGATTTCCCTGCAGAAATGGCCGTTGCTCGACGGTGCGTTCATTGTCGTCGTGGGCGACCGTCAGCATGCCGGCGGTGGAGAACCAAGCGGAACCTGGATGGTAGGACGGGTGTTGGAAGCGAATCTCGTAGCGGTCGCGATGGTCGGACTTCGTCACGGCACGCGGGAGAATGACCCGGCCTTTTTTGTTGGTAGTGAACGGGCCATCGGCGTCGATTTTCTGTGAACCCCGGTTGCGGTTCCAAACCACCTTGACGTCCCGGATCAGTTCGCGATCGGCATTCACGAATTCCACCACGACCTCGGTCGTGGATGGCTTGGGAGTATTGCACCCAAGCAAAAGGACCAGCGTGAGCAGGATGAACGGTGTTGTTCTCACAGGTTTGCTGCGCCTTCGGTTGAGCGCAGGTAGATTTTCTTGGTCTCGAGGTTGTGGTGGGTCTGAAGGAAGCGGACGGTCTTCGATTTGTCGCGCATCAGGACGGAGTGCGTGATGGCGGTCGAACCCTTCACGTGGAGGCCATCGAGGAGCGGGCTTTCGGTGATGCCGGTCGCGGCGAAAAAGATGTCCTCTCCCTTCGCCAGGTCCCGCGAGCGGAAGACCGTATCCAATTTGTCACCCCAACCCTCGTTGATCAGCGATTGCTTCTCCGCTTCGTCGCGTGGCCAGATCTTGGCCTGCATGCCGCCGCCCAAGCAGCGTAAGGCCGCCGCGGAAAGTACGCCTTCGGGAGAGCCACCGATGCCCGCATAAATGTCGATCGGTGAACTGTTCAATGCCGGTGCCAAGGCCGTGGTAATGTCGCCGTCGGAAATCATCCGCAACTGTGCACCCAGACTCCGTACATCTTCGATGAGTTGTTCGTTGCGCGGGCGGTCGAGAATCACCACCACCACGTCGCGAATTTCCTTCTCCAGGATCTTGGCTGTGATTCTTAACACCTCGCCGATAGGCGCATCGACGCTAATGGGAAGGCTTGGGTCTTCGATCCACGCCTTTCGCACGGCCTGCGGATAGGCCAGCTTGTCCATGTAAAACGCCGGAATGTCCTGCAGGGCATTATCCGAGCCATCACCTGGCAGCGCCGCCGCGATACAGGCGATTGAATTTGGCAACCCCTTGCTACAGTTGGTCGTGCCGTCGATTGGGTCGAGCGCGATGTCGTAGCGCGGCGAACCATCCGCCCAGGTTCCAACATGCTCGCCCTTGAAAAGTCCGGGCGCCTCGTCCTTGATGCCCTCGCCGATGACGACTTCGCCCCGGATGTCCATGTGATCAAACATTCCCCGGATCGCATCGCAGGCCGATTCGTCGGCCGACTCTTTCTGTCCTTGTCCCACCCATTTCAGCGAATTCAACGCCGCCTGTTCCGTTGCCCGCAGGAAGTCGAATTCCATCAATCGTCTTTGCTCGGTGCTCATGGTCTGCGAGCTTAACCAATCTCGTCCGGTAACTCAAATCTGACCCTCTTCCGAACCCGCTTTCCCGCGTGCTGGAAACAACCTTTCCCCTTGCCTTTTACGGCAATGGCACCGCCGCAGTGTGTTCCGACTATTCGATGACCGGCAGAATCCGAAAACGTTGGTGGCAGACAATGCAGTTTTGCTGCAGCGCATCGAAGCGCTGACCGATCTGGTCCGGATTCAGGGTGGGCACATCCGCTCGCAGCTTCAGGGTTTCCGTTTTCAGACTGGCCGCCAGTTCGCGGAATTTCTCCTTCTGGCTTTCCGGCAGATCCACCTCCTTGAGTACGTTGGAGATGGTGTCGGCCGAGTCGGCCATGCGACCGAGGATGCGGACCGCGTCTTGGCGCTGCCACTTTTGCTCACGGTCGGTGTCGAGTTCCTGTGGCAGCCGGGTCGCCGGTGCCAAGATCAGGTCCCACATCACTTTACGCAGCTTGGTGTTCTCGACGGCGTGCCGTTTGGTGATCTCTGCGTCAATGGAGTTCGACAGGTCGAAGTACAGTCGTTCGTCGCTTTGACAAGCCAACAGCAGGGCGGCCGTGGTGGCCATCAGGAGGATCTTGGTTTTCATGATTGAGCCTTTCATTGGGTTTAGAACGTGAGGCGGATTCGGAGGTTGGCGGCCAGCGCGTTGTCGAGCGCGTTCGAGCCGCCGGGATTGACGATGTATTGCAGGTCGGGCGTCACGGTGATCCAAGGCGAGACCTGAACGTGATAATAGGTTTCGTAACCGGTCTCTCGCGTGAAGGCGGCGTTGCCCGCGGCACGGAAATCGGCGGAAGCGTGGACTGAATACAGCGCGGCACCCCAACGATCCTGATCGCGGCCGGGGAGCGGGCCGTCGTATTGGAAACCGAGAGACCAGAAATGGGCGAAACGGTTCACGCGCTCGTCGTGATAGCCGTAGCGGGCGAAGAGGCCGAGACCTTGGGGATCCGTTTCATTCTCGCGGTACACCTTCTGATCGCAACTGACGAACACGCCCAGCTGTCCCGATTGCGTCGCGCCGGATCTGAATCGCGTGGCGTCGCGGGTGTCAAGGTAGGCTCCGACCCGGTAGTTGCCGGGTAGTTGGCCCAGGCGTATTCGTCGGCCCACCTGCGTGAACCAGATCAGGCTGTCCGCTCCGTCAAAGAAGGTGTCGAAGCCGACGACGCGCGTTCGATTGTCGCCATCGGCGAAGCCCAGGCTGAAGTCCCAAGTGGGGGTGGGGTTCAGGAAGACGGTTGCGCCCAGCCCGACCTTCAGCGGAATAATGGCGTTGTTGTTGTCGAGGTATTGCGACAGGAACTGCTTGTCCTCGGCGTTGGCGTAGACGTTGCGGTCGAGGATGGTTTGCTGGTCGAGGTAGCCTGCCTGCATGGCGATGTGGCGATTGAAGCGCTGGCGTAACCATACTTGATCGATCCAGAACCAGTCCGTGAAATCCGCGTCGTCAATCACCTGGGAACGCGCGCCGACGTCCGGGTTGATGTTTCGTCCATAAGTGCTCTTGAAATGCGTGAGCAGATCCAAACCTCGCCAGTCGGCGAGTCGTTCAAGGTCCACCCGGCCGATCAGGTCGGCACTGCCGCTGCCGCGATGCGCGGGTTCGGCGCGGCCGCCGTCGAGCAGGGCACCCTGATAGTAGACAAGGTAGGCATTCCAGCGCACGCCACGATCTTCCCAGCGCTCGCGAAAATCTGGGACTCCCAATCGCTCCATGTGCCAGAGGCGTTCTCGGTGTTGGTTTTCTTCCCCACTGGCCGGCCAGTCCGCTCCCAGTGCCAAGAGGACCAAGAGCGCGAGCCTCGCTCGCCTTCCGGGCAAGTGTCCATCGTCATTCACAGCGCCCCCATGAAGAGCAGCGTAATGATGATCACGATGATCAGGCTGAATTTGTGATGCAGGATCATAAGCCTGTTCGTTTGAGGTTTCGATCTACGGTAAGATGGCCCGCGTCAATCTGTTTCGCCGCTCGTGGATTGGGGAATATCGGACGGATTTTGGTTCCCTGCATCGTTCGTCCGAGCACCGGCAAAAAAGCGTCATGGCTCAACAAAGGGAGTGCAGCATGGAAGGGGTAAGCGCGGCTTATTGGTATGGTGGAAGGTGGTCGAGCCCAGCG
>JBMYQZ010000289.1:0-7002 GCA_049601855.1 Limisphaerales bacterium
GCTGGGACTGGAAATGGCGGGTCGACAAGTCCGGTACCACCGCGTTCATGAACGGCGACTGGCTCAAGCTCACCGCCAAGGCCAAATCTGATGGTGCCGAACTTAAACTTGAAATTGAAAACCGCAGCGACCATGACTGGCCCGAGATCGCCGGCATGATTCCCTGCTTCAACCCCGGCAATCCCCGCGGCGACCAGACCAACCCCATCTTCCTCGACCTCGAGCACGACGATACTTGGTTCGTGGGCGAGCAAGGCTTCGAACTCATCAAGGGCCGCGCCCCGCGCGAGATTCACTTCAACCGATCGCTCCGCAGCAAGATCATGAAGTGGCCCAAGGAACGGAAAGTTGGCGGTTTCGTGTTCAGCTACAAATGGCCGACTTCCGAGCGCAACGCGACCAAGGGCCTCATGATTCGCGAAGCTAAAGACGACGGCTGGGTGATGGGCATCGGCTGGGCGCGATTCCTGTCTGCTCAAGGCCATAACCCGTGGCGATGCATGCACCTCTGCGTGAACATCGGCCCGCTCAAGCAGAGTGAGAAGCAAACCATTCGTGGTCGTATCTTTTTGTTCAAAGGGACCAAGGAAGACGTGCTGAATCGCTATGACCGATGGCGCAAGGGTTTGTCCCGGTAGTCCACAAATCGGGGGAATCACCCTAAGTTGACACGCAGATGGCCTCCGTATCGGCAGCCAATATTTCGACCCGTTCGCGGAGTTGATCCAGTCGGGGGCTCAGTTCCGTGAGGCAAGCTCGCAGTGACTCCAAGTTTTCGTTGGGGAACGCCGCTTTGGCTGAGATGCGTTCACATTCATCCAGACTCAGTTGAATGTTGTCATGCAATTCGCGGAGCTGCTTGATGGACGCGGGTGAACTGCCAGCCTGCTCGAGTTGTTTGTCCAGGTAGCTGATCAACATGTTCGCCTCTTTCGCAAACATGTGCGGTCGTTCGGCCGGCACGAGTGATGGGCCGCGACCATAAATGTGATCGACCATCTGGCGCAGCGTGTAGCTCTCGTTGAACCAGGCCATGTTCGGTCCCGGGCAGATGCTTTGCGGCGGCGTGCGCCCATCGGTAAGTCCAAGCGCGATCAGGGCGCCGTTGCCGAGGTGATCGCAGATGCAGGTCTTTTCCGTCACACAGGCAATTTCCTTTTCCTGCTCCTCCGGGGACAGATCACTCTCGCCAATCGCCTTGAGCTTGAGCCTCTGATACGCCTTCGAAGCCGGGCACAGCGGTCGGTCGGTAAATTCGGTGCTCGAGGCCAGGTAGCCCTTGGGACAGGCCGATCCCGGGTCGCCGGCGTCAATAGCTTGTCGCGTGCGCCGTTCGGAACCGGTGTGCCGCACATTGTTGAACGGAATCCCGAGGGGCGACACGTTGCTGAGGTAATGATCCGATTCGCCGGAACGCATCAGCAGTTTGCGCGTGGCGTCGTCGACACAGGTCGCCTCCGGTACGAGTAGAAACGGTGTGCCCCAACCGGTCTGTCGGATACCATACTCCTCGCGCAAGCGCTGCACCTCGCCCTGCGTCCCGATGCCACCCTGCACGGAGATCCGCGCATCAGTCACATCGTCATCGGTCAATTCGCGTCCTTGTGCCGCGTAATGTTTACGGATCAACGGCCGGACTGTCTTCGTGATCTGCTGGATTTTGTCGCGGAACTGGGCCAGGACGCAGGCGAGTGACAACCCGTTGGCTGCGAAGGCATGCCCACCGCAATTGAGCCCGGACTCGACGCGGAACTCTGAGACCTCGAGTCCTTTCTTGGCCAACACCTTGGCCTGCAACAGGGCCGAACGAAAATCGCTCACCTTGATCACGATCTGCTTGCGGATGCGACCGGCCTGGTCGCGGTAGAAATCCTGGAGCTTGCTGAGGTAACCGAAGAGCCGCTGGTTGATGCCGGCGGACAACACGAGGTTTGATTCGAGTTTGCTGTTCGCGAATCCCCTGAGGGCGGCGAGGCTGTCGGAGTATTCCTCCGGGAGGGGATTGCCCTGCCGATCATAATTGGTGCGATCAAGCTTCACCATGATGTTGACGTCGATCGATCCCGGTTGCAGACGTTCAGTCAATTCAGCCTCCAACGCGTCGCGTTCCGGTCCTTCGTCCATCTCCAGGCAGCGCTGGTAATCCGCCTTGAGCGGACTCGTCTCGGGCAGCATCTCAAGATACTTCGCCTTGTCGTTGCTGCCCCGGAGTGGAAGCGCTTTGAGTTCGCGGAATTTGCGCCTGACGATTTCATGCACGGCGTCGAGGTATGCCGTGATGCGCTTGGCTCGGCCGTCTTCCTCGCGCCGTTGAATGATGACCGGCTCGAGCCCGAAACGTTCCCGGTAGTAGCAACCGATCCGATCGAGCAGGATGTCATCGACGAGCGATATCACCGACGAAATCCCGAACTGCGCCACGCGGATGGGAGTGTCGATGGAGTGGCCGGTGCCCATCACCGGGATGTGAAACGTGTGTGCTGAAGGAGTCATCATGATGGATGTTTTCGCGGCCTTGAGCGTCGCAGTGGTTTCGCCGAGCGAACTAACCCTTTTTTGTCCACCTTGCATTGATCAAACGGTGGGCTTTGGGTTGGATTTGACGACCAGATTGGGGTGGCAATACGACCGTCCGCACCTATTCTGCCGACGAATCCATGAACGGCTCCCCACGCACGAAGTGTCGAATCAACTCCCTCCTTTTGTTTTTTGCGGCCGGCTACCTTGGCTCGACCGCCCTGGCCGCCGACTGGCCAATGTGGCGATATGATGTCGAACGCACGGCCGAAAGCCCGCAAAGGCTCCCCGCTAAACTCGACCTGCTGTGGGAGCGTCAATTGCCCGCACCATCCCCGGCGTTCAACGATGTCCGACTGCAGTTCGACAAGAGCTACGAACCGATCGTGAATGGCCAACGCCTTTTCATCGCTTCGGCGCGTGAGAATTGCGTCACCGCCTTCGACACGGATACGGGCAAGGAACTCTGGCGTTTCTTTGCCGACGGACCGGTTCGACTCGCTCCGGTCGCCTGGCAAGGGCGCGTTATGTTCGGAGCGGACGACGGAGTGTTCTATTGTCTGCGGGCATCAACGGGACAACTGGCCTGGAAGTTCAAAACCGTTCCCTCTGACCGAAAGTTGATCGGCAACAAGCGATTGATCTCCGTGTGGCCGATCCGCGGCGGTCCCGTGCTGAAGGATGGACGCGTCTATTTCGCTGCCGGTGTGTGGCCTTTCGAAGGTGTGTTCGTTTACTGTCTCGATGCCAAGACCGGCAAGAAGATCTGGCTCAACGACAGTACCGGACATGTCTACGGACAGCAGCCTCACAACGCCGTCGCCATCGGCGGACTGGCGCCGCAAGGCTATCTGTTGATCGACGGCGAGGATCTTGTGGTCCCCAGTAGCAACGCCTATCCCGGACGTTTCGATCTCAAGACGGGCAAGTTGAAAGATTTCAAGCTGCCCGCCGCCGGCAGATTGCCTGGTGGATGGTACGCGTCTCTACCGGGACCAACCGCGCAGAAGAAGACCAAACGCAAGAGTCTGCTCGCCGATCTCGGCGTGAACATGATCCGTCATGAGGACCGGATGCGCACTGCTGGGAAACCGGAGATTCGCACGACGATCCGCGCGGGAGGGCGGGAGTTTCGTTTCACCAATGGTTTTCCCCGGGTGGAGGGCAAGGTGCATTCGATGATCGCGGCTGACGGGAAATTGTTTGTGTCCACCGTGGAAGGCAGGATTTATGCCTATGGCAAGCGGGGCTCGAAGCCTCGTGTTTTCAAGCGGGACCAAGCTGCTCATGCCAATCCGACGGACCTGTCCGCTCGAATTCTCAAGACGACCTCCTCTCGTCATGGTTACGCGATCTACGTTGGCGCCCCGGATGCCAGCACGCTCGCCCACATCGCGAGCGCCTCGATGCTGCACCAGATCGTTATTGAGCCTGACACCGCCAAAGCCGATCGCCTTCGTCGCGAACTGCACCGATCAGGCACCTACGCCGATCGGGTGTCGGTTACCGGCGGCAAACAAGAACTCCCGCCGTATTTCGCCGAGTTCATTCTCGTTCGTGGCGGCCACGCTGAAACCAAAGAGCTGATCAAGTCGGTCCGTCCCTACGGCGGTAAACTGATCATCGAACAGAATTGGAAAGTCACCAGCCGAGAAGGCGCTTTGCCTGGGAGCACCAACTACGACGGCGACTTCACCGTCAGCCCCGATGAACTCGTCAAGGCTCCCCTCGGCGTCCTTTGGTTTGACGATACCCTTGGGCTTTTCAAACGCGCGCCGCAGCCCAAGTTCATCGACGGCGTGATGGTGTCGGTGGACAAGGAATGGCTGGACCCGACCAACCGCAAGAACGGCAAGGATTACCGGCTGCTGCCGCCGGTGTTTTCGGATGTCTACACCGGCCGAATCCTGTCGGACGAGGAGACCAAGTTCTTGCAACAGCAATCCTTCGCCAAGGTGGACCTCAAGACCGTCCAGCCCAGCCAATACCGTCCGAAACACCAATCGAATCATTGGAAACCCGACGCGCCCAAAGCCGGCTTTCGGACCAACCCGCTTACGGGCGAAAAAGAACCGCGTGTCTTTCCCAAGAGCTACGGCTGCGACGGGGGCTTTGACTACGGAAACATCTACACAATGCGCTCTGGCACGGCCGCCTTCTACGACAAACGAACCGACAGCGGCACGATCAACATCAGCGGACCACGATCCGGTTGCACCAGCAGCATCATTCCCGCGAACGGTGTCTTGAATCTGCCTTACTTCTACAAGGGCTGCACTTGCAGTTATCCGCTGCCAACCGGCTTGGCGATGTACAGCCTCCCCGAGACTCACGAACAATGGACAACCTGGGGCAAGATTGAATCCAAGAAACTCACCGGCAAGATCCAGCGCATTGGCATCAACTTCGGCGCACCGGCCGACCGCATGACCGAATCCGGCACTCTGTGGGTCGATCACCCAAGCGCCGGCGGTCCATCCCCCGAGATCAGCATCGAGACGGTTCCGGCCAAACCCAAGTCCTACTACCACCATTCGGTGTGGATGAAGGGCGGCAACGGCTGGCCCTGGGTTGCTGCTTCTGGCGTCGAAGCAATCGAATCCGTGAAGGTGAACGGCCTCAAGCCGGGGAAATACCAGGTCAACTTGACCTTCGCCAACGCATCGGAAACAGAGCGCATATTCGACGTCCGCGTTGCAGGCCGTCGTGCTCGCTTCGTTTTGCAGACCCCCATGATAGGTGTGACCAAGTCCTTTCCCAATGTGAAGTCGGAGGGATCGATCGAGCTCCAATTCGAGCCTGTCAAAGGCATGACTCAATTGAGCGGGATTGAAATAATCATCGAGAAATGAAACTTCGATTTCTTCTGTTCTCTGTTCTTGCCTCCTGCCGTCTTGTCGCTGCGCCGAGCGAACAGGCAATCCGCACGGCGATCGAGAAGTCCATTCCCCTCCTCGAAGCCGGCACAAAGGGCTCGATCGAGAAACGCGCCCGTTGCTTCACCTGCCACAACCAGGCCTTCCCGGTCATTGCCCTCGCGACCGCCCGCGACCGGGGATTCAAGATCGACGAGGCAAATCTCGAGCGACAGGTGAAGTTCACCGCCGACTTTCTGAAGAAGAACAAGTCTCGCTATCTGGAGGGCAGGGGACAGGGCGGGCAGGTCGACACCACGACCTGGGCCTTGCGCGCCATGGAGCACGGAGATTGGAAAGCCGACGCCACCACCGATGCGGTCATGGAGTATCTGCTCAAATACCAGCGAACACAGGATTTCTGGAAAGCCCCGTCCAATCGTCCGCCAACGGAGAAGAGTCCGTTCGCGGCCACGCGCGGCGGGATCCGTGCCTTGCAGCACTACGCGAAGCCGGAACTGTCGAAGCGGATCAAGAAACGTTTCGCGACCGTGCGCGACTGGCTGTTTGAGAATCTCCCGGCAGACACGGAAGACCGGATGTCCCGTCTGCGCGCCATGAACTTGCTCGGCGAAACCAAGGAAGCCGCCCGCGAAGTCAAAGTCCTGTTGAGCGAGCAGCGGAAAGACGGGGGATGGGCACAACTTCCGAAGATGAAGAGCGATGCCTACGCCACTGGCACGGTATTGGCCGCGCTACACCAAGCGGGCGGAATCGCGGTCGCGAATGAAGCCTACCAACGCGGAATCGAATTTCTGCTGGAGAACCAGCGCGAAGATGGCTCATGGCTCGTGGTGTCCCGCAGCAAACCGTTCCAGTCCTACTACGAATCTGGCTACCCCCACGCCACCAACCAGTTCATCTCCATCAGCGCCGCCTCTTGGGCGACCACCGCCCTCGCGCTGACTCTGCCCGAAACCAACGAGTAGCCGCGCAGTTCAACGGACTTGTCCGAAATATCCATTCTGAACCCGGAGGTCAGTTAGAAGCAATGATACCGCGTCAATTGCTTGCGTAGAACGTTCCTCGACAGAACGTCAAAGTCCACTCGCCGCTGACTCGAATTGCCAATCAACTCTGAAACGATGGGACACTTTCAAACTACAAAAAGCGTCGGCAAACTCAAGCGCTGTCAGCGGCTGAGTGCGACGACTGGTTCTCCCGGTGGTTGTTCTTACTGGCCGAAAGGAGGATCGTTCCCAAAGCTATCGCAGCAACAGGGAAACCAGCCTGCACCTTCGATCCCTTCGCAATAGCAGAGGCAACCCAATAAGTTAGGCAGGCGCCAGAGAGTGCGAGAAGACCAATTGCGATCCAGTGCGAAATCTCAAAAACCTTCAGAACTGTAGAGATTGTGAGCAATCCAGTCAGGACGATCAGGAGTATGAAAACCCATGAAGGAATCATCACTCCCAAATCAATTGCACCATGCAGCCCGGTTTCCATAGTTGAGAACGGCGTCAACAAGCTCCGCATCTCGGGATACTCTAAGTCTGGAAGCCCCTCACGCTTCATCAGGGCTTCCACGGGAACGAAAACCCATGGTAGCCAAAGGGTGAAAAGAACGGGG
>JBMYQZ010000290.1:0-6999 GCA_049601855.1 Limisphaerales bacterium
TGATGATCAACATGCCGAAGATGAAGACGCACATGAAGGCGGGGCTCACCGGTGCGTTGAAGAACCTGATCGGCATTAACGGTCACAAGGAGTTCCTCCCGCACTATATCAAGGGCTCCTACTTCGGCGGCGGTGACAGCTACTGCAACGGCAACGGTTTTCGCGACAAATACGACGATCTCTACGATGATTTCTGGGAGAACTTCCTCGATACAGCGCAGTCCAAGAAGACTTGGCAATGGCAGAAAATGCGGGCGCTTTCACACCTTTCGCATGCCGCGGGCGCTTCGAAGATGGCGCCGGGCGGTTGGTCGGGCAACGACACGATCTGGCGGACGACGCTCGATCTGAATCACGTTCTCTACTTCGAACCGGATTCACCGAAGAAGATCCTCAACATCGTCGATGGCATCATCGCCGGCGAAGGGAAGGGGCCGCTCTCGCCGACACCCAAGCCGATCGGCGTGATCGCCATTGGTGACAATCCCGCCTACGTCGATGCCGTACTTGGGCAGTTGATGGGCTACAACATTTCTCGCATCCCGGCGGTTTACCACGGCATCTACAATCGCAAATCCAGGCTGGCCGGTCCGTTCCTGGAGGATTGGGACGTCACCTGGGTCGACGCCGACGGATCGAAGCAGATGCCCTTCTACCAACTGCCGAACATGAACTTCAGCAAGCCGGAGTATTGGCGGCGAGCCGCCCGTGGCAGCGATGCCGTGCCCGACGAATCGGCTGTATCGGCATGAAATCGAACAGCCGGGGTCGGTTTGGGGCCTGGGAGTGTCTGACCTCTCCGATGCCTCATATGAAGGGACGTTGGTACGCGCGTGTTGTCATTCGGAACATCAACCTCCTGCTCCGCAAACATGTGCTGGGAATCAGCGGACTTGAGCATATCGGAATCGACAAGGACCCGTTCATCCTTGCCCTGAATCATTCTCAGAAGATCGAAGCTCCCTTGGTAGGCTCATTGTTGAGCCAACTTCGTGAAGGCAAGAACGTTCGCTTTATCGCCGACTGGAATTTGCTCTTGGTGCCCGGTGTGGCCGTTGTTTATCGCGCCGGTCAGGTGATCATCCTTGATCGCAAGCCTGCCAAGCCGAACTTCCTCAACGTATTTCGTCCGTGGCTGACTTCGAAGATTCCGGCGACCGAACGCGCCGCCCAGTTGATCGATGAGGGACAGAGCATCGGCATCTATCCCGAAGGCACGGTGAACAACAAGCCGGATGAATTGTTGCGCGGTTTGCCCGGTGCTGCGGCCTTGTCCATCAGCAAGCAGGTGCCGGTGGTTCCTGCCGGCATTCGCTTTCCCCAGCGCACCGGCGACGGGCCGATCCGCGAAAGTGATCCCTTCGAGGTGGAATTTGGTCCTCCTTTGATGCCTCCCAAGTCGGAAGGCACTTCTGAGCGTCGCGCCGTTCGTGACTTTCATCACGGTATTATGCGGGAAATCGCTCGACTCAGCGGAAAATCGTGGCACGCTGAATCGAGCAAGAGAAAGTAATGTTTGGCGCGAAAGACATCTCCGCAAAACGCGTTGCCGACGAAACAGATCGGCAGGCCTGTGTGGAGGTTTTGCGGGAGACTTACGAGAAGGAAAAGGCTTGGGTGGACGACGGCAGCAAGCAGTTTGCCGAGGAAGATCTGGAGCGCAAAGACGTCAGCTGGTTTCTCGTCAAAAAGAAGGAACGCCCCATTGGTGTGTTACGCGTCCTCTACGATCCGCCCCTTGAACTTTATCACGAATACGGTTTCAAACCGGTGGACGGCAATATTGACGTTGAGAAATTCGTGAAGGAAAACCGCATCGCCGAGATCGGTCGCTTCGCGGTCGTCCCCGATGAACGCCGTAACATTGTCGCTGCGGCCAATCTCATGCGCGTGGCCACGCGCGACACTTTGGAACGCGGTTACTCCCACTACATCACCGATGTTTTCGAAGGCGAGAAACACAGTCCCTACAAATTTCACACTCGCGTGATGGGCTTCAAAGTCGTCGCCACCCATGACGTCGGCGAACTCAATTGCGATCTCCGTCGCCTCACCATGGTTCTCGACCTCAAGGACGCCTACCTCCGGATGCGCAAATCCGGCAACTGGCTCTACCGTTACCTAACCGACGGATGGCCCGACAGCCTGCACGAGAAACTCGGCGGCAAGGCTGATTCGGAGGGCGCTGATTGGTCCCCTGACGCCGTGCCTTCGATGGCCTGAGCTTCTTACTGTCGCGCCGCATTTCCTCGATTGTCGCATCGAGCGGATAAGTCGCGGCTCACTCCAAACTAGAAAAATAGGGCCACTGCTTTCGCGGTGACCCTATTGCTTATCTCTCCGTACTCACATTTTTCGCCCACAAAGAAAGAGGCGCCGGGAAGGGCAGAGTTTCCCGGCGCCCAGTTTCTGCCCTTCCAATTGAGAAGCGGATCCACAGCCAACGTCCCGCTTCCGTGGAGTGGCAGCAATCTGCACAGCTCGTAGGAGCTAAAAATCGTTCTACCGGAACGCAGTTGGCCGGCGTATCGGTAAATTCCCGACCGTCAATCCGGCGGAGGATCGAGTTGGGCCAGTCCTTTCCGGGACACTGCTTCGTCCCGCATGAAACGCCTCACGACGATATCGAGAAAAACCACCGGCTTGTGGGGGAATGACACCTTGAGGCTACGTGAATCGGTTGCGCGGTAGAGGTTTGGTTTGGGGTTCATGGCGTGATTGTCGGTTACGCAATCACATTAGCCCGGAATCGCCGCTTCTCAATCGGGGCCACGCCCCCAAGCGCGCTTGGGGGCATCTTCCACAATTGCTCTTCCCGTGGTGGATTGGAGGACTTGCCGAGGTAACGCCAGCGACCTGGTGCCGAAGCTGACGCGTCAGGACGTTTGGAAGACCGCTTTTCCGTCCCTACCAAGCTCAGCGCGTAGCGTGTTGCCGGCGGTCAGTTCGTTGGCAATGACGAAGCGGGAGAGTTCGGCCGTGACGAGGTTTTCCAAGGCGCGCTGTAAGGGACGTGCGCCGTAGCGGTGGTCGTAGCCTTCGTCGGCGAGGTGTTCGATGAGGGCATCGGCCCAATTGAGCTTGATGCCGCGGGAAGTCAGGCCTTCGCGCTGGGCGAGTTCGTCGAGTTCCTTGCGGGTGATCTCGAGGATGGAGGCGCGTTCGAGGTGGTTGAACCGCACGACTGAATCGATGCGGTTGAAGAACTCGGGGCGGAAGAACTTCATCGCGGCGGATTCGTAGCCGGGATCATCCTGACCGCCGAAGCCGAGGTCGCCGCCGCTGCGCACGCCGAGATTGGAGGTCATGATGATGACTGTGCTGCGGAAGTCGGCGAGTCGACCCGCACCATCGGTCAGGCGGCCTTCGCCGAATACCTGCAAGAGGAGATCAAAGACGTTCGGATGCGCCTTTTCAAATTCATCCAGCAAGAGGACGCAGAAGGGCTGTTCCCGCACCTTGGCGGTCAATAAACCTTCGCCCTCACTGGTGCCGTCGATCAAGCGCGCCGCACCGTGCGGATCGCTGAACTCACTCATGTCGAAGCGCACCATTCGTTCGTCACTGCCGAACAGATGACTTGCCAGCGCCTTGGCCATCTCGGTCTTGCCGACGCCGGTGGGACCGATGAAGAGCATCGCGCCGATCGGCTTGCTGGGACGACTCATGCGTGCCTTCGTGATCGCGATGAGATCGGAAACCTGTTTCACCGCCTCGGGTTGACCGATGACCCGTTGCGAAAACCAGTTCTCGGTGCGACCGAGATCGTAAGGTTCAGCGTCATCCAGCATGAACAACGGCAGCCCCGTTTCCGCGGAGAATGCTTCGTTCACCTGGCGGGCATGAAGCTCCGGCTTGCCGGCGTTGCGTGTGGCCAGCGCGTCGTCCAGGAGATTGCTGACGAAACGAAGCTGACGGCCCGGCGCGACCGAATAGGTCGCAAATCGATCGTGCAGGCGCACCACGGCTTCGAGAGCATCGGTTTCCATGTGCGCCTTCGGGAAATGAGTCGTGGCGTGTTCCGAGATCACACGGTTCAGAGGCTCGCCCGCCAGCGGCTTCAAATCCACCCGGGCGAACACTGACAACAGGTGTGGGTCCTGTCGTTCGATGATCGCAATCTGTTCCGGCGTGCATTCGGCAATGGCCAGGAGTTCGCCGTTGCCAATTCGAGGGCGCAGGAACGACGCGATCCCTTGTTCGTTGCCGACGCTGCGTCCCACCTGGAGCAATTCCGCGAGGTTGCCGAGGTGGAGAATCCCGTTCCTTGACGAAGCCTCTTTCACCATTCGCATGCAACGTTCCTGCCACATGCCGTAGCCCGTCATGCCCGCGACAATCCGTGCCCCGGTTGTCGACCAAACGGGCGTGGCCTTGATGCCGAATTCTGCCCGCCGCTCCGCCAAGGCATGCACCATCGCGGTCTTGCCGACCCCACCGGGGCCGACCAGCAGCACGCTTTGCGGCTCACCCCGAGCCACCTGATCCGCGAGTTGTTTCAGGGCCGCCTCCCGTTCCCAGACCGGCTTGAGTTTCTTCTTCGTGAGTTCCGTGGCGACGACATCGAGCACGGATTTCTCCTTCTCACCCTCGCGCGATTCCTCCTTCGCGAGATCTTTCGGGGACTTGAGATCCAGTTCCACTCCAAGCTCCGCCGTGGTCACCTCTTGGCAGCGTTGCGCAAACGTCAGCATCAACAACGACTGGGAATGAAGCGTGCGTCGCAGGGTCGTCTTGATCTGGTCTTCGAGATGTTTCTCGATGGCCTCGGCGTTCTTGCCCACGACCGAAATTCCCAATTCAGGAACGCGGGCAATATGCGTTCCTGAACCGTGTACAAAATCGACCACGTGAAACTTTATGGTGACGGGTTCCTTCCATGCCTCTGTCTTTTGGGGTGGTTCAAACTCGAAGCTTACCTCCCGCACTGACATTTCCGGGGGCGCTTCATGACGAGCCACATGACCCGCCAACGAGTCCTTCCAGAACTGGTCGAGCCGTGCCTCCATCCGTCGCTCGATCTGTCCGGCGTCGTCACCCAATACCGAGCGGTCCGGAACCATCGCGGCTTCCGCGATCAAGGTTCCGTTCTCCAACTCCAGGGAGATCACCCCCGCCTTGACGTTCAAGCCCGGCATTGCGCCCGCGCTTATAAGCCCGGAGGCTCTGATTGCCAAGCGACCACTCTCTCGGCAACCTCGCCGACATGATTCGCATTGGCATCGTCGGCTGTGGTCGCATCCTCGCTGCGCATCTGCGGGGCTATCGATTGTTGCGCGAGGCAGGCGTGGAAGATTTTCAGATCACCGCCCTTTGTTCGCGCAAGGCGGAGGACGCGTGGGGTTACGTGCAGCGCGACGGTGAACATCCACAGCGCAAAGCCGTGAGCGACATTCCCGGTGATCCGTTGGGAATTGGTGAAGAGTACCTGTCTGACTTCCAGGATGTTGGCGACGTAAAGGTCTACACCGACTTCCTTGAGATGATTTCAGAAGGCCCGGTCGACGCGATCAACGACTTCACGACGCATGGCCTGCATCACGTCGTTGGCATGGAGGCGATCAAGGCCGGTAAACATCTGCTCAGCCAGAAACCTCTCGCGGTGACGATCCGTGCCGCGCGCCGAATGGTGGATGCCGCAGACGAAGCTGGCGTTGCCTTCGGGGTTTTCGAGAACGCCCGTCAACGTCTCTTGGCCCGACACTGGCGTTGGGCCTTCAACGGCGGACCCCTCGGCAAAGCGCAGATGGCGCTCCTCGGAAACGTTGGTACCTGGTGGGCGCCGAACCTGATTGTCGCGGAGACGCCTTGGCGCCACAAGATCGTCGAAGGTGGCGGCATCAGCCTCGATCTCGGTGTGCATCAGTTCGACATGATCCGGCAGGTTTGCGGTGAAGTTAAGAGTGTCATCGCCCGAGCCTCCGTCGTGGAAGGCAAACGCTACATCCGCGCGGCCGATGGTTCCCTCAGCGGCGAAATGGAATGCGACGCCGACGACACCTTCTTCGCCAGCTTCGAGACTGAGACGAACGTCACCGGCACCCTTTTCGGGAGTTGGTCCGGCGCGGCCAAGAACACCGTGCTCGGAAACGGCCCCACGTTCTACGGAACGAATGGCCGCGTCTCCGGCGCCGAGATGCACGTGAAAGGGCAGGTGGAGACGCAATCCGTGAGTGACGCCTATCACACCGGCGCGAGCGACGCACAAAAGAAACTCGACCAGCCCTTGGGATTGGAAAACGAATTCGCCATCGCCCAACTCGACTGGCTCGATGCGATTCGCAGCGGCACCCAACCCGAGACCAGCGGTATGGAAGGCCTGATCGACCTCGCCTGTGCCTACGCCATCGTCGAGTCCTCGCAGGCCGGCCGTGAGGTGTTGGTAAAGGACGTGCTCGAAGGACGCGTGTCCGCTTACCAGGGCCCGATCAATGCACACTTTGGCATCGACTGATCGCGCACTCGCGGCAACGCTCGCCCCGATTTCCACCGATCAACACCCGGCTCATCATGGGACTTAAAGGCAGACTCAACGTGATGATGTTCTTGGAATACGCGGCCAAGGGGCTGTGGTTTCCATTGGCATCTGCTTTCCTCACATCCGAGGTCGCCAAGGGCGGTCTTGGGTTTTCACCGGAACAAAAGGGTTGGATCATCGCCATCCCGCTCGCCGTCGGGGCGACCTGCGCACCGTTGATTGGCCGGCTTTGCGATCAACGTTTCTCCACGGAGAAGTGCCTCGCATTCCTGCTCTTTTTCGTTGGCGTTTTTAAGATCATCACCGCGCAACAGGTGACCTATGAAGCGTGGCTCTGGCTTTCCATCGCCTTCTCCATTCTCTACGTGCCGACGATTGCGCTGACGAATTCGCTCTCCATGAGTCACCTGTCGGACCCGAAGAACGAGTTCTCGCGCGTGCGCGTCTGGGGCACGATCGGTTGGATCGCCGTGGCGTGGATCTTTCCGATGGTCTGGCTGCAATCGGATCTGCAATTTCAG
>JBMYQZ010000291.1:0-6978 GCA_049601855.1 Limisphaerales bacterium
GAATTTGTACAAGCCCGATCTTTGGCTTTTTCAAGTTTTCGAACACGCCCTAGTTGAATTTGGAAACACCGACACCTCCCTCACACCCGCTGCGTCGGTTGTCGAACACGCCCTGGCCAATTACAGCGTTCATTGCCCTGAACCGGCTTGGTTTCGGCAACGGTATCGGCTACACCTTGGCGCGTGAAATCCGCCGCGAAACGCAAGCAAGGTCGTTCCACCCGGGAGGCGAAGAAAGTCACCGGGCCCTCCGCTATCACCAAGGCGATGGAGCTGGATGTGCATGCGGCCAAAGAGGTGGATCCCCCGGCCCGCAGGAAGTTGAACTTCGGCAGCCGTTGGGATTACGCGCCGGCCCCCGAGTCGGTGAAGCCGGAGATCGCGGACAAGTATGATCTCTTCATCGACGGCAAGTTTGTTCGTCCGAGCTCGAAGAAGTACTTCGCGTCCATCAATCCGGCGACCGAGCAAAAGATCACCCGCATCGCCGAAGGCAACCAAGCGGATGTAAACAAGGCGGTGAAGGCCGCGCGCAAGGCTTACGAGGGCGTGTGGGGCAAGATGCCAGCGCGCGAACGTGGCAAGTATCTCTATCGCATCGCCCGGCTCATCCAGGAACGCGCGCGTGAGCTTGCGGTGTTGGAAACGATGGACGGAGGCAAGCCGATCAAAGAAAGCCGCGACGTTGATCTTCCTCTGGTTGCCGCGCATTTCTTTTATCACGCCGGATGGGCGGACAAGCTGAAGTATGCCTTTCCCGGCCGTGATCCGCGGCCGGTCGGAGTTTGTGGTCAGATCATTCCATGGAACTTTCCGCTGCTGATGGCGGCCTGGAAACTCGCGCCGGCCTTGGCCTGCGGCAACACGGTGGTGCTAAAGCCTGCGGAGACCACCAGCACCACGGCGATGCATCTCGCACAGATTCTGCAGGATGCGGATCTGCCGCCGGGGGTGGTGAACATCGTCACCGGCGCGGGTGTGACGGGCGCTGCGGTTGCGAATCATCCGGACGTGGACAAGGTTGCCTACACCGGTTCGACGGAGGTGGGCAAGCGCATTGCACAAGCCGCCGCGGGGACGGACAAGAAATTGACGCTCGAACTCGGAGGCAAGGCGGCGAACATCATCTTCGAAGATGCCCCGCTCGACCAGGCGATCGAGGGGATCATCCAAGGCATTTACTTCAATCAAGGTCACGTGTGCTGTGCCGGTTCACGCCTGCTCGTCCAGGAGGGCATTCACAAGCAGCTGCTGCAGAAGCTGCGCCGTCGGATGCAGACCTTGCGCGTGGGGGATCCCTTGGACAAAAACACGGATGTCGGCGCGATCAACTCGCGCGAGCAGCTCAAGCGCATTTCCGGTCTCGTGCAATGTGGCGTGGAGGAAGGCGCCGTGTTGGAGCAGACGAAATGTGATTTGCCGAAGAAAGGATTCTGGTTTGCGCCGAGCGTTTTGACCGGCGTCACGGCCAGCCATCGCGTGGCGCAAGAGGAAATATTCGGACCGGTGCTGAGCGTCATGACTTTTCGCACGCCGGAAGAGGCGATCCAGCGGGCGAACAACATTCCTTACGGTCTTAGTGCCGGGGTATGGACGGACAAGGGCAGCAAGATTTTCAAGATCGCCGAGAAGTTGCGGGCCGGTGTTGTGTGGGCGAATACGTACAACAAGTTTGATCCGACGAGTCCCTTTGGTGGTTACAAGGAAAGCGGGTTTGGACGGGAAGGCGGCTTGCAGGGATTGGCAGCTTATTTGCATGTGTGACCCGGTGGACTCGCAGGCTCGTCCCGCCAATGCGTGCCTGAGCGCGTTCATCAGCTTGTGGAGGGACGAGCTTGCGGGTCCGATTGCGTGATCTTCTCCGCGATGAACGAGGAGAACTTAGAACCAATCGACTGGCCATTGTCTGCCCGGGGTGAGTATCTCCTCGCCGCCGTTCTGATCGCGGTCATCGTCCAGCTTGTCTACTTCACCGGTTCTCAGATCGCCAACTCGGTCGACTACACGGCGATCTACGAACCGCACTTTCACTTCCTGTTCGAATCCCTGTCGCAAGGCGAGATCCCGTGGTGGAATCCGTACGTTGGTCTGGGGCGGCCGATGATGAGCGATATCCATTTCGGATTCTATTATCCGCCGACCTACTTCTTTGCCTTGGGCGATCATCTGGGATTGTTCCTGACGCTGTGGCTGCATTACTTCCTGCTTTGGTGGGGAACGCGTGGATTGGCGCGGGAGCTCGGAGCTTCGCGGTTGCTCTCCTTCATCGCCGGTATCGTGATCGTCCTGTCGGGCAATTACAGCGGGCGGATGCTTTCGGGGATGCTCTACTTCGTTTTTCAGGAATGCTATGCGCCGCTGATCTTCTGGTTGACGATCCGACTTGGACGTCGATGGGAGTGGCGTCAGGTCGTCCCCCTGTCGGTGGCGGTGTTTTTCATGTTCCTGTGTGGGAACGGGCACGTGTTTTGGATCATCATGCTTGGGGCGGGTGTGTTTCTCGTCGCCCGTCTGGCCTTTGAGTATCGGGAACTGACGCGGAAAGAAGCAGGAGTGGTGGTTGGGCAATTCGCTGCGGCCGTTGCGCTGTTTGTCGGGTTGTCGACCTTCGCATGGCTGCCCTATCTCGATCTGGTGGCCAACAGCAATCGTTCGGAACCAGCTTATGAATTCGCCACCTTCATGTCCGCCGCACCCAACCTGCTGTTGACGATGGTGGCGCGACCTGGTGAGTTCCGGGTGGACTGGGAATACCTGTTCTTCGTCGGCTGCCTTTGGTTTCTTGCGGCCTTGCCGGGAACGGTGGGCAGCCGTGATTCGAGGATGCGGGCGCTCGGCGTGGTGATTCTGTTCGCGATCATCTTCGCCCTCGGGGCCCACACGCCGATCTTCAAGTTGTTCTATCATCTGCTACCCGGGACGAAGCTGTTTCGCGTGCCATCGCGTATCATGGTGTTGGCGACGGTCGCTGTGATCGTCGCCGGAGCGGTGTTTCTTTCGCGGCGGGAACGGGGGCACGAGCGTTGGATCGCTGGCGGGGCGGTGATGGTCGGCGTCTGGTTTGTGGCCAGCATGATGTCGGAACCGGGACGGGCGTTTCGTCCGCACGGATCCGCGGTGATCATGTTGGTGCTGGCGGTATTGCTGTTGATTGCCTTGCCACGCGTGCGCCCGTTGCAGCATTGGCCCGTCGTGATCGTGCTGATCGGTGGACTCAGTCTCACGGAGTTGATACCGCTCAACCTGTGGATGAAGCGGGTCTATATCCCACCCAATGACATATCCCCAAGCGCGAATCCCAATGTAGAGAACGTGGCACGGATGAAGGCGGATATGGCACTGCCGGAGAATGCGCCTCCGCCTCGGGCGAACATTGACCCGGAGCTGTTCCAGCGAAACTCGGGCATGATGATCGGCGTGGCTGACGTGACGGCGGACGCGCCCTTGTTTCTCGGTCGTCCGTGGCGCTTCATCCACGCGATCACCGGACTGCCGATGGATCCGCTGCTGAACAATTCGCTCCCTTTTGATCTCGGTCGACTGTCGCCGGCGGCCCTGCGCTTTGTATCCCTCGACATCGGACTGGATCCGCAAAAGAACGAGATGGTTGCCGTGCCGGATCCGTTCCCGCGCGCCTACTTCACGACGCGGATGGCCTTCGTGCCGAACGAAAGAGAAGCGATCGAATCCCTGTTGTCGATGCCGCCGGGACCGATCGCCGTGATCGAATCCGAACCGCCCGCACACGTGCAGATGGATGAATTTTTCAAGATTCCAATCACCCACTTTGAGAACAATCGAATCGAGGTGTCCTTTACCAATCAGCACCACGGTTACCTCGTGTTGAACGAAGCCTGGTTCCCCGGTTGGACAGCGACGCGGGGAGCCGAAACGATTCCTGCTTCACCGGTGAATGCCTGGATGCGCGGGTTTCTGGTTCCTCCGGGGAACGAACCGGTCGTGATCGAGTTTCGGCCCCGTCATCTTGCGGCCGGAATCATGGTTTCACTGGGTGCCCTTGGCTTGACGCTGTTCCTGTTTTTGGGCAAACCACATACCCACAAAGATGGAGGAGACACCAATCCAAAAAGTTAACTGCTCCCGGTGCCGGGAAAGATTCCCGACCGACGAAGTCATCGAGTTGCATGGCCGTCGCTTGTGCGGTGGCTGCAAGGGCGATTTCGTGCAATTGCTCAACTAAGGCACGAGTCTGGCTGACCTGACCGTGGCTCGCGATGGCAAGGTGCTCGTGATGGGGCGAAAGGCTGAATTGCCCCAGCGCTGCATCAAATGCAACGGGGAACCGGCTCCGCATTCTCTCAAGCGCGAGCTGAGCCACCATTCGCCGGTCCTCTTTCTGCTCCTGTTCGTGGGCGGTCCCTTGTTGTATCTTCTCGTGGCCCTCTTGGTGCGAAGGTAACCGTGTCGCTTTGTGCGCGTCATCGACTGATTCGCACTCGGCGATTCTTCTGGGCCTGGGGTACCTTTGTCGCGTCGTGCGTGTTTCTGGTCGCCGGCATTCAAAGGGAGGACGGAATCTTGTTCGCGGCGGCAGGGGTTGTTTTCTGCGTTTTGCCATTCACCTTGCCGGCGTGGTCTCCGCCGCCAAAATAGAAGGGGAATACTTGCGCCTGAAAGGCGTGCATGCGTCCTACTTGAACGAATTGCCGGAATGGGAACAGGTCCGCGATTGATCAGCGCGGCCGGCTGATCTTGAAGGTCTGGGCTTCGGTCTGAGCCTTGACCTCGTCCCATTCCGGAAGACTGACGACGTCTTTCGCGGTCTCCGTGCGTTCCTGCGGGGCTTGCAGAGCGAGTTGCTCGACCTGGTGCATCATGGAGGAGAGGTTTACGTTGGCCTTGGAGAGTTCGAATTGGGCTTTCTTGATCTCGCCTTCCAAGCTGCCCAAGCGGGTCTTGAAGGTGAAGAAGAACATCAGCGATATCAGGACCATGGCGATCGCCAGCAACAAGGTCAGGTAGGCGAGCCCGGTTGGGAAAGCGTTTGGATTTACAGTTCCCATGTTCGCGGATCCTGTGCTCCGGTCGGAGGAAACCGGGGTCGCGGCCACCGAGGTCGGGGAGGATGGAGATGAACCGGGATTGAATGACGGATTGGGATTGCTGTTGAACCCGCTGGTCGTGCCGGGAACCGACGCGGTCGTGGTGGCGGGTGTATGGTTGGTTGCGGGCCGGGGCGTGCTGGTTACGTTCGATCCGTTGAAGCCTTCGAGTCCCTTGCGCTGCATCTCCGCGATCCTTTTTTGAATCTGGTCCAAACCACTCGATCCGGGTGCCGGGTTGGGAGCCGGCGTCGACGTGTCCGTCTCGCCAAAGGATTTGAAGCCGGTAGGGGCGGAGGAATTTGCAGGTGCGCCGGTCGCAAAGTTGTTGCTCTCGGGGGCGACCGGATCGGTGGAGAAGCCGCCGGTCGGGTTCGGTGCGGATGGCGTCGCCGTCACGCTCGCAGGGGAAGAGGGTGCGGACGGGGCTGAAGACATTGCGGACGCCGAATTAAAGCCGGTGGTCGGCGAGGGAGTTCCCGTTGCCGCTGTCGGTGCCGAAGACGCTCCCGTAGGGGCGGAGGAGAACGACGTGCCGGTGCCGGTATCGGTGCGGAAACTGGGCTGCGATTGCGCCATAACGGTCGGCATATTGGTGGCGATGGTGTCATTGGGAGCCACGGTACCAGTGGCGGCTACGCCGGACTCGGTCGCGAGGGCGGCACTGGTCGGGTAGTGGGCAGCCATGAACTCCTGGGCCGCTTTGATCTTGCCGGCGGCGGCGCGCTCAATCCAGATCTTGGCGCGGCCAGGATCGCTCCCAATTCCACGCCCTTCGTTCAATGACAGTCCGTAGTAATACATTCCCTGTGGATAGGCCTGCTTGGCGGATTCCCCAAACCATTCGACAGCCTGCTTGTCGTCCTGCACCTGGCCCTCGCCCGTGCGATACATCATGCCGAGGTGATATTGAGCTTCCGGACGTTTGCCGACATAGGCAGCAGAGCGGAGCAGGCGGGAGGCCTTTTCCAGATCCTTGGGAACACCGATGCCTTTGAGGTGAGCGATTCCCACTTGCGCGGCAGCTTCCCAATCTCCCTGGTCGGCCGCCTTCTGGTACCAATGCATCGCCTGCTTCTGATCTTCCGGCACACCGAAGCCGCCTTGATAGCAGGTGGCGAGATTGAATTGGGCATCTTTCCAGCCGGCCTCGGCCGCCTTGCGATACCAAGCTGCGGCTTGGTTCATGTCCTTGGCCACGCCGACGCCATAATCGTAGTAACCAGCCATCTTGTACTGCGCGAGCACGTCGCCTTGTTGGGCTGCCTTCGTCATCCATTCGACCGCTTTGAGCGGATCCTTGGCGACGCCACTACCACTTTCATAACTGAACGCGAGTTGGCGTTGGGCGGTGCGATCACCACCTTCAGCCTTGGCTTGCAACTCCGCGACGGGAGGCAGGCTGTTCGGAATGGGTTGTGCCTGAGTTGAGCCGACGAGGAGGCTGGACAGGACAAAGAGCACGCCCCAAAGGTGGAAACGATCCATGGGTTTGGTCATGGGAAAGTGAAGATTCAAGTTGGTTTAGTCGCTTTGCATTGCGCCATGTGGCGGAGCAGGCAAGGTCTGATGATCCTGCTTCGCCGCCCCTCTCAGGTCAAGCCACGATCCATTGATAAACCGCTGAAAACAGGTGATTTATGCGGCTTATCGGGACTGTTGGTGACTTGGTTGGGTGCGTGCTCATCAGGGTATCGCTCTTCCTTTGTTGCCTGCGAAAACGGCGGATCGAAGTAAGCGGGTGCCGTATTGAGATTCTTGGAAACGCCAGTGCCTTTCAGATGGGACCATCTCGTCACCTTGATTGGCGGCTGCGTCCTCTTACTGGGAGGCTTCAGCGTGCCCGCCAACGATCCCTTCCCGCCGCATGTGAATGTAATCGGCCACGTATCCGCACTCGCGCCAGAAAGAGTAG
>JBMYQZ010000292.1:0-6951 GCA_049601855.1 Limisphaerales bacterium
AAAGTGTGAATCTTGACGTATTTCGATCGGTGTCTTGGTGCTACCGGATACTTGTCGGAGATCCGTCAGTACGCGGTGGTCGCCGGGTTCGACCAGGATTATCTTCTTGGGCCGATGGCGCTTGATGGCGTGCGTCAGTTCTGCCGGGAGAGTTCCCTTGTTCACTTTAGCTCCGAGTTCGCGGTAGAGGACGGTGCGTCCCGCTGTTTCCATGTCGTCACGAAAATGGCGCATGGCGGCCAGAAAAAGGACGATGCGTGCCTTGTGACTCCTCACGTACGTCGATTCTGCCTCTACCTCCGCCATCCAGATGGCGTCACAACTTGGATCAAAATCGGTCAGAGCCGCGGACTTGCGGTCGAGTTGATCGCCGAGGACTACAACCAGGTTACGATATCGTCGGGCTCTCATGGTTTATGATCACCTTTCGGTCCAGCAACATGCTGCACACCAAGAAGGACTTAAGCGTCCACATCATTGTCCGCGCCCAGTTGGTGAGGACCAGCTCGCGGTGGACGGTGATATCGAAGCCACGGGCAAGTTGTTCGTGTTGCGGCATGTGAACGAGAAAGGTGGTTAACCAGATTACCATGGTGATTCCGGCCAGCCAGTAGCGGGAGGTTCCAAGCTGCGAACCTCGATCTCGGAGGAGCAGACTGGCAGTGACGAGCTCGATCAACATCGGAGGCATGACCACGAACCCGATCCGAAAGGCATGGCTCTGTTCGAAGCGGGGGAAATCTCCCTCCGAGACCTGGTCGAAGAGGGGGTAATGGACCACCTGGACCATCCAGATGACACCGGTCATGAAGATGCTGGCGATCAGGTGAAGGAAGATCAACCGGTCGGCTTTCATCGCCTCATGCGCTGCCTTACCATTTCGGCCGCGTGGCGGCCGGATGTCAGGGCGCCGTTGATCGAAACAGTGTCGCAGTGGTCTCCGCAAAGGATGGTGCCGTCGCTGGTTTCACGAGTGCGATGCACGGTGTTCAGTGTTCCGGGATCGAGGATCGGCTGCGCATGGTTGATGCGATAAGTCTTCAGGTGACGCCAGTGGAGCGAACCTTGACCGAACCAATCGAGGAGGTTGTCGCGGACGGCGTGGATGAGTTGACGATCCGTCTGGTGGATCGGCGGCAGAACGGTGACAGACACCAGATGCTCTTCTCCGGATCGATATTCCGGAGCTATCTGCGACATGAAGGCGAGGTTGTGAATCACGCCACGGCATTCGCCGTTGAGGACCACGGCTCCTTGCCCAAAGGGAAGTTTTCGAGCAGCGAAGTAGAGGCAGGCAACTTGACGTGAACCGACGTCAGTCTCGGAGTCCGTCAGCCAATCCGCTTCATGTCGTTCGGTCGCGACGACGACTTGATCAGCGGCAATTTCTTCACCATTCGATAGACGAACCCGGCCATTCCTTATTTCCTGAGCGGCGGTGGCGAGGCGGAGTCGGTCTGGCGGAATGCCCGATGCCAGTTGTGCGGGAATGGCGCCCATCCCGCCCGCGGGGACAGCGGTATGTCCCAGTGCGAACATGCGGAACAAGAACAGAAACATCTTTGCGGAGGAATGCAGAGCCCGATCCAGGAACACGCCACCATAGAACGGGACGAAGAAGCGGGAGATCATGCGTTCGCTAAAGCCGCGCTGCCGGAGGTAGTTTATGGTGGACATTTCGGGCTCTTCGAACAGGGAAGCGAGACTGCGTTTGAGGACCTCGCGGCGAAGGGACACAACTCGCAGCTTGTCCCGCAGGGATCCGATCGGACTGAGCAATCCCGAAAGTAGATGTTGGGGAGCGCGCCATGGATCGGGGCAGAGATGAAACTTGCCTTCGGTGCGCACAATCGCGCCGGGATAGAATCGTCGAAGTTTCAATCGACGGTAGTCCAATACCCGACGCGCCTCCGGGTAGGCCTCAAGGAAGACCTGAAATCCGCGATCGAGTTGAAAGCCTTGCACCTGTTCCGTTCGGACGCGACCACCCACCTCGTCTGCGGCTTCGACGAGGGTGAAGGGGATATCGGACTCTGCCAGTTGCCGGGCGCAGGCCAATCCACTGAGGCCGGCGCCGATGATCACCACCCGAGACCCCGATGCTGGCCGGCCCGCACGGGCACTGGTATTACCATGGCGAGTTGTGGGTTTTCCGGTGGTAATCACTTCCGGAATTTAGCCGGCAGTCGGGAATGCGCAAGGCGCCCCAGTCGTGTAAAGTTGCCCCCCTCATAAGTAATGCTAGTTTGCAGCATGAAGACAAAAATCATCAAATGTGGTTCTGAGGATACCAACGTGTGTCCCGGAGACTGGGGGGATTTGAGTCCGACCGGAGACCGCATGATTCGTTACTGTTCTGAATGTATGCGCACCGTGTATTGCTGCGAATCGGAGAGTGAGGTCACGGCGCGGCAAGAAGCTGGGCAATGTGTAGCCGTGGCATCGTGTTTCGTTGATCCTTCTTAAGGATGATCGCCGCGACCGTGAACGGCGAGCACCTCCTTTTTCCTCACTATTCACGATCTCGCCCGTCGTGTTTGTTCCGTTAACGCGCGAGCGCTTGTTCGATGGCTGCAATCATGCTCTTGCTTTGCGGCTTTGCCATGGATCCGAATCGCTGAGTGAGATTGCCGTTGCGGCCGATCACAAACTTGTTGAAGTTCCATGACACCGTGCCTGGCTTCGGCGATTCCTTGCCGGTCAGGTGAGCAAACAGCGGGTGCTGGTTCTTCCCTTTGACGTCGAGTTTGGCAAACATCGGGAAGGTGACATGATATCGACTGCTGCAGAATTGCGCGATCTCGGCGTTGGATCCAGGTTCCTGCCCGAAGAATTGATTGCAGGGGAATCCCAAGACCACGAGGCCTTTGTCCCGGTATTGTTGATACAGGGCTTCGAGTCCCTCGTATTGTCCGGTGAAACCGCACTTGGAGGCGACATTCACGATCAGCAAGACGTTGCCCTGATATCTTTTCAGTGAGGTGGACTTACCCTGGATGTCGACCAGCGGGATGCTGTGAATCGGTGCGGCTTCGATTGCGAGTGCAGACATGATCAAGACGGTTGCGAGTAGAGATTTCATGGGATGGTCCAGCTAGCGTTGTTGAGCGATCACGCGGACGGGTTCGTCGACCATTTCCGCTTGTTGGTGTGTGCCGGCTGCGGGGATTCGCGGGGATGCGAGGGCGGATTCATTGGCCTGCAGAACGCCGAGATAGACGATCCAGCTGATTACCAGTCCGAAGAGAAAGATGGGGAGGAGGAGAATGGTCATATGCCTGATGTTCTGGGGGTTAGTTCTGAGTCATGGTGTAGTGAATCATGGTCGCGCGGACGCCGACCCATAGGGCGAGGATGCTGGGGACCCACATGCCGACGAAGAGCCCGGAGGCTTGGTCAACGAGAAACCAGAGGACGACGCTGACAGTGAGACTGGCGAATGCTGCGCTGAGGAAGTAGCGGTCAAGCGGTCGGAAAATGGATTTGGGTTGAGACGTGGCCGTCGCCGTTGCGATGTGCTGGGTGATGTCGATGGTTGCTTCGCTTTCAGTCATGGGAGTTTTGATTAGGGTTTGAATGACAGAGAGATGGTTTGGTTTTGTTCGTTGGATAACGAGGCAAGCTAGATCCACAATGGGACCTGTCAAACGGGCGGGCGGGAACCGAAGAGGCCCGCCGTTCTGGCGGGCCTCGTGGCTTATCTGGCTTGGGGTGGCAGGTGACGAATAATGGGTTTCGTCAAAGACTGGTCAGCGCCTTGGACGTGGCACGGATGCAGTGAATCTTGTCGGCGCTGCGGAGCAGGAGCGAGTCGCCGGCGATGCTCGGCGTGGACCAGAAAAGACCTTCGATCTGGTTGGTGCGCGTGACTTTGAATTCGGTTCCGGTGGCGATCACGAAGGTCTTGCCGTTCTCATCGAGCGCGAAGAGTTGATCGCCAGCGATCCAAAGGGACGCGGCGACGCTGGAGGCATCGGGTAAACGCTCTTTGTAGATCAGCTCGCCGTCCTTGGTGTCGTAGCAGCTGAGGATGCCATTGCCCCCGGTGACGTAGAGCAAACCGTTGTGGGCGACCGGGGAAGCCAGGCCCGGTCCGGAACCGGCACGCGTCCAGGTGATCCATTCGGCGCCTTGTCCCAGGGTGAGCGCCTCGGTTCCTTTGGCCTTCGCGGAAACCGCGGCCAACGGGCCGCGACTGCCGGGACCGCTGTTCCCAAAGAAGATATGGTCACGGGTCACGGCCGGTGAGGATGAAAACGAACCGTCGAAGCGGGTGACTTTCCAGACAGGTTTGCCGGATTTCGGATCGTGTCCGGTGACCATGCCGGCGCTGCACGAGACGATGACTTTGCGCTCGGCGTTGTTCCACACCAGCGGAGAACTCCAACTTGTGCGACTGTCGCGTTTTGACTTCCAGATTTCCTTGCCGGTCTTGGTGTCGAGCGCCGCGAGGAAGGATTCACCTCCGTCGTTGTCAAACTGGACAATCACCTTGTTGTCATCCACTGCCAGCGATGAGCCGGATCCGAAGCCGTTGCCGGAAACAAACCTGCCGACTTGCTCGGTCCAAAGAGGGTTTCCGTCCAGGTCATAGGCGGCCACCGTGCCGGCGGCGCCGAAATAGGCGAAGACACGTTTGCCGTCGGTGGCGGGTGATTCGGTTGCGTAGGTGTTCGAAGGATGAATGATGAAGCTCGGCGTTTTTGCCACGACTTGCCGGCTCCAAAGTTTCTTGCCGGTCTTCAGATCGAGACAGTGCAATTCGAAACTGGTGTTGCGGCGGTTCTTTTCCCCGTCCTGGCGGTAGCTGCGCATCGAACTGACACCACCACGAAAGCCCTTCGGTCCCGGTTGGTCATCGAAGACGGAGGTCGTCACGAACACCTTGCCGTCGGCGCTGATGGGAGAGGACCAGCCGGCCCCGGGAATGTTGGCGGTCCAAGCCACGTTCTTGGAATCGGACCATTGAGTGGGGAAGGTCTGGTTGGCCACCCGTCCCGATCCGTCGGGACCACGGAAACGAGTCCAGTCCGCCGCGTTGCCCTTGGCGAGGCAAATATAGGCGAAGGCCGTGGCGGCCATGAGAAGGTAGAAAGAGCGATTCTTGAATGGATGGGTGTCTTGAAATGGGTTCATAAGGATAGGGCGAAGTTGTCCCGACTGCGGGTGCTGTCAAATGAGTCGATCAAAAAGATGAGGCCCGCCACTCGGCGGGCCTCGATGTATCAGTCTGTCTATTGGTGCCTAACCAAATCACTTGGGCAGCACGACGGTGTCGATCACGTGGATCACGCCGTTGCTGGCTTCGATGTCGACCTTTACGACCTTGGCCTTGTCCACGCGGACGCCCTTCTTGCCGGCCTTGATGCTGAGCTTCTGGCCGTTGACGGTGGCGACCTTGCCGGACTTGACGTCGCTGCTCATCACTTTGGCGCCCACGACGTGGTAAGTGAGGATGGCGATCAGCTTGTCCTTGTTCTCCGGCTTGAGGAGACTCTCAACCGTTCCCTTCGGCAACTTCGCGAAAGCTTCGTCGGTCGGGGCGAAGACAGTGAAGGGACCCTTGCTCGAAAGCGTGTCGGCCAATCCGGCAGCCTTGACCGCGGCGACGAGGGTGTTGAACGAGCCGGCTTTGGCGGCGATATCAACGATGGTGTTGGAGGACTTGTTACCCGCTTGAGCTGAGGAGATTCCGATCAGCAAGGCGGCCGCGAGGGTGATGATGATTTTCATAATGTTGTGTTCGTTTTGGCTAGGCGGGACGGAAACTGTCGCTGGTTTTCCAACTGTCAAATCGATCGGCAATCTTCCTCGAAACCGGGGACAAAGACGCTCGGGTTTACTTTTCGGCAGTCGACCGGTGAATGCACCCGTGCGATTTGCGCATCTCTAGAATGGGCACATTATAAATAATATGATTTCGCAAGCCTCTTTGATTCTGGGTTCCTTTACCGCCGGCGGATTGCTGCTGGCGACGGGAGCTGAGAGGGCCTTTCCGAGCGTCTCCGGCCGCAATCTTCACGGCGACGATGTGAACTTCCCGAATGTGTGTGCTCAGGGAAAAGACAACGTGGTGATCGTGGCGTTCTTCCAAGAGCAACAGCCGCTGGTGGACACCTGTTTGCCGCAGCTTGCCGAGCTCTCTTCAAGCCGGCAGAGCGTTCGCTATTACGAATTACCGACCATTAAGAAGATGAACCGCCTGTGGCGTTGGACGATTTACAAAGGGATGCGTTCCGGGATCAAGGATCCCGGTGCCCGCTCCCGGACCGTCACGCTGCACATTGATAAGGCACCCTTCAAGGCACAGCTGGGAATCAAGACAGAACAGGACATCTTCGTATTTCTGTTGGACCAACAGGGGCGGGTCAAATGGCAGGCGAAAGGAGCTTTCTCCGAATCCAAGATGCAGCAGCTTAAGAACAATCTCAGCCAGACGCAGTCATGAAGGAAACGACGTCAACAACAGAGCGATCGGCCGGTAGCCGCTCGCCCTTGCAGCAATACCTCAGCGAGATTGGCAGCGTTCAATTGCTGACCCCGACGGAGGAAGCCGCGCTTTCCAAACGTATCCAAGAGGGTGATGAGTCTGCGCGCGAGCATTTGATTCGGGCGAACCTCAAGCTGGTGGTGAAGATCGCCCGCGAATACGAGAACTGCGGTGTGCCGTTGCTCGACCTGATCAATGAAGGGAACATGGGTTTGATGAAGGCCGCCGATCGTTTCGATCCCGAGAAGGGTGCGAAGTTTTCTTCCTACAGTTCCTATTGGATCAAACAGGGCATGCGGAAGGCTTTGGCCGATCAATCCCGAACTGTGCGAGTGCCGATCCAGATGGTCGATCGCATGTATCACCTGCGGCGCGCCAACGAGAAGCTGGAGGAAGAACTCGGGCGCGAACCGACGGATAATGAACTGGCCGACGAGATGCAGCTCTCATTGTTGCAGGTT
>JBMYQZ010000293.1:0-6949 GCA_049601855.1 Limisphaerales bacterium
GCGAATCGGTCGCCGACGTCGATGAATTCCGCACACTGCTGCGAGACAATCGTCAGGAATTGTTCGTCCACGGCTTCGTCGCGAAGATGCTGACCTACGCGCTGGGTCGCGGCTTGACGCTGGCCGATCGTCCAGTCGTGGATGATCTCGTGGAAACGCTGAAACAGAACGAGTACCGAATGGCGGATTTGATCGTGGCAATTGTGAAGAGCAAGCCATTCAATCTGCCCTGAAGAATCTCATGAACCTCATCTCACGCAGAACGATACTTCGTGCCGGCGGTGTCGCCTTGGCACTGCCGTGGCTTGAATCCATGTCGCACGGAGCCGACGCGGCGCCGAATCGCATGGCAGTGGTCTACGTGCCGATTGGCAAGAATCTTGGGGAATGGATTCCGAAGACAACCGGTCGCGATTACGCGCTCTCACCAACCCTCAAGGAACTCGCTGACTTTCGCGACGACTTCAGCGTGTTGTCCGGTTTGTGTCATCCACGGGTTTGGGGCGGGCATCGCGTGGAAGGTCCTTCTTTCCTGACCGGAGCGGATATCCTGTCCGGCACGCCGGGCGCAGATTTTAAGAATACGGTTTCAATGGACCAGATTGCTGCGGAGAAAATCGGATCGATCACGCGCTTTCGTTCCCTAGAGTTGATCAAGCAAGGCGGGTCACGCGACTCGCAGTCCATGCTGGCATGGAATCGCGAGGGCGTGCCCCTGGTCGGCGAACACAATCCGCTCACCGCCTTCAAGCGTCTCTTTGTGGACGAAACCCGCGGTGAGAAGCAGCGCTTCGCTGAATTGATCCGACGACGCAAGAGTGTTCTCGATGCCGTCCATTCTGATTTTCAACGACTGGAGAAACGCGTGGGCAAACGCGATCGCGAGATCCTTGATCAATACGCCACCTCCGTCCGCGAAGTGGAGTTGCGGGTCCAACGCGACGAAGAATGGTCGAAGAAGCCAAAGCCGATGATCGGCGCCAAACCACCCAAAGACATTCCCGACGGTGGCATCAAGGATCGCGGTGCGCACATGCGCGCGATGTTCGACATTATGACCCTGGCCTTTCAGACCGACTCCACGCGGATCATTACTTACGGGGTAAAGGATTCTGGCGTGCCGCTGACCGAAGCCGGCGTCAACGTCGCCCACCACGGTCTTTCGCATCACGGCAAGAATCCTGACAAGTTGAAGCAACTCGCGAAGATCGACCGCTTTCACCTGCGCCAATTCGCCTACTTCCTTCGCCGGCTCAAGGAAACTCCCGACGTGGGTGGCCGTTCATTGCTCGACAACTCAATGACGTTGTACGGCAGCGGACTCGGCGACGGCTCAGCGCATTCGCACAAGAACCTCCCCCTGCTCCTGGCCGGACGCGGAGGTGGCGATTTGAAACCGGGACAACACCTGGCTTTCGACAAGAGCGCACCACCGTTGACAAATCTGTTCGTATCGATGCTCCAACGCATGGACGTGCCGGCGGACACATTCAGCGACAGCACCGGCGCGCTGAGCGTCTGACCGGGTGATTGCGAAGGTCAGAGTATCAGCGACTTGCGGCACTCACGAACGGCTTCAGGGCGTCAGCCCAGATGCGGTAGCCCGCCGCGGTGGGGTGCAGATGGTCGTTGGCCAGTGATTTCGGAAACTCACCCTTATCGTCCAGCAGCTGATCGGTGATATCGAGGAGATCGACTTTCAGATCCATCGCGATGGCGGGGAGGAGTTGGTTGATGGCGGCGATCTTGGCACGGGCGGGGTGGTTGGGTTTCTTTCCGCGGGGGAAGATCTTCATCAGCACGATCTTGGCGCTCGGCGCCTTCGTTTGGGCCAGTTTCACCAGGGCCCGGATACCTTCGGCGATTTCCTCCGCTGTGCCGGCCTGATGATTCCGAGTGCCGGCGGTGTTGTTCGTGCCGATATGGATGACGATCAGTTTCGGTTTCGTTCCGTCGAGTTCGCCGTGGGACAGCCGCCAGAGAACGTTCTGCGTACGGTCCCAGCCGAAGCCGAGATTCAGTGCGCGATCTCCGAACAGTTCGCGCCACGAATGGGCACCGCGGGCGCGACCGGGTGCAGCGGGCAGTCCGCCCCACATGTGGGTGATGGAATCGCCGATCAGAACGATGTCGGGGTCGATCTCGTTCTTCAGCCGCAGGATGGCAGCATGGCGGGCGTGCCAGTCGTAGAAGTCGCGTTCGAGTTTGGGCGTCGGAACGGCGGCGTGGTTGGCGGGTTCGATCGTCTCCGTTAGTTCCGCGTGCGCTGTGCTGGTGAGCAGGCCGCGTTCGTCTTCTGCCTGCAGGAAGAACGCCAACGGACGTTCGGCGGGAAGTTCAGCGTAAATCTTGCCGTCGGAGAACGTGGCCGGCAGCGTCTTCCAATTGCGCTTTTGCCAGGCTCCCTGGTCGCTGGTCACCCAGAGCTTTGCGGAGGCAACCTTCGTCTTGGAAAGCACGGGGGTGACGGCTTGGTTTTCGTTCACGCGAAGATCGCCGAGACGGGCGAGCTCCAGACCACCGCGCAGGACCGAGTCGATGAAGGTGTCGACGATCTTGAAGGTCCAGATGTGGCCGTGCGGCAGTTTGTGATGCAGGGCGACCGTAACCAGATCCGGCTTCACCTGTTCGATGGTCTTCCGGTAGCTGTCGGGCGGATAGGCGAAATCATGCGTGCCGTTCAGGAACAGCATCGGAAAGGTGACCTTCCCCACATGTTGCCCGGGATCGAAGTTCCGCAGCCAAAGCCGTCGGGCCTCGTCTTTCATCCCCGGGAGATCGCGGACTGACCACGCGCTGTTGTCGGCGAGGAAGCCACAGCCGTAGACCGGAACGGAGGCCTTGAAGCGTTGATCGATGCCGGAGGTGAGGCAGGTCAGGTAGCCGCCCCAACTGATTCCGGTGAGAGCCGTACGATCGGGATCGACGTCCGGCAGCGAGCGCAAGAGTGAGTGGGCGAGAATAACATCGGAAACTGCATGATACGTCCACATGTCCCGTGCATCGTCGGCGTCGAAGTTGCGAAATTTGAAGGCGTGACTCTGATCCGGTCCGCCATCGGGCAGACGTTTCTTGCCGGGGCCGTTGCCCGCGGTGTCCATGGCAATTGAGACGTAGCCGCGTTTCGCCCAATGCCGCGCCCATTCCTTGAAAGCCTGCCCGCCGCCACCATGCACGAGCACGACTCCTGGGAACGGCCCGGTCCCTTCGGGTCGGCCGACGTAGGCGAACACCCGGGTCGGTTTGCCCTGATACGGTTCGCCACGATAGAAGACCTCCTGCACCAAGCCGTCGCTCTTGCCCCATTTGGCCTCGGGAGTCTGGCCGAGACGTTTCATGTCCCAGAGCGCGAGTTGTTTCATCGGCTCGCGCGCGATCAACGAGCCAAGACCGAGGGCGAACAACAGAATGACGGAGAATCGGAAATGCATGGCAGCGATCAAACAGCGTGCAGATCAGCGCGGCAACCAGATTTACCCCACCTTCCTAGCCGCCGACGCAAGGGGGCTCACTTCACCTCGCATCATGCACGAAATCACGGTTTCCGGAGGGCTTCGCGGGAATCGACCAATGTTGCCACCGCATATCCACTCCAACCTGTGAATTGCTTCCCCAGCGCAATCAGCAATAGTCTCCGGATGACTCGATTGCTCCTCGCCAGTCTGCTCACTGTCTTGACCGCGAACGCGACCACTGCCGACCCGGCGGAGGAACGTCTCAAACGCGCATTCAAGCAGTTTCCCGCCGCGGACTTGAACAACGACGGAACGTTGACGCAGAAGGAGTTGCAATCCTTCCATCGAGAAAGCGCCCGCAAGATGCGCAAACCAAAGGTCTACTCGACCATCTTCAAACCTTCCGCGGATGAGTTGAAGCAAGCCTTTGAAGGCAACAAGGGAAAAGGAGCATTGAAGTCTCCAAAGGGAAACGGTCTTCGCATCCTCATCACCGGACATAGCTGGGTGGCGCCCGCGAACAAGACGCTTCCAGCCATCGCTGCCGCTGCCGGGCTGGATGGTCATCGCCAGCGGGCTCACATCAGCGGAGGCGCAACCGGTGCTGCGAATGCGATCTGGCTCAAGGAGTTTGGGAAATTTGAAAAACAACCGGCAAAGCCAATCATCATCCCCGCACTCGCAACTGGTGAATGGGACGTTCTCGCCTGGGGCTCCTACTACGCAGACGAAACGGTGTATTTCAGTCAGTGGATGGACGTCGCCCTGCACCACAACCCAGGTATGACCTTCTTCATCCAGGACGGGTGGCCGCGCTACACGCCCGCCCTTCATCAGGCCAAGAAGGAGGAGTCGCTGAAGAAGATCGAAGCGGAAATGAATCGGATGGAGAAGGAGTATTTTACACCCGCCCACGTGGCGCTGAACAAATCGCATCGGGGCAAGATTCAATTCATTCCTGCAGGCCGGGCGGTCGTGGAATTGATCAGGCGCTACCACGCCGGAGCGTTGCCCGGTTTCGATTGCGTGTCCGAGAACATGGGCGGTACGCGGGGCATCTATCGGGACGGCGGGCACCTCTCGCGAACCAGTGGAGCCGAACATCTGCTCGGCTACGTTTACTATGCCTCGCTTTACCGTCGATCGCCGGCGTTGATCAATTCCAAGGCGCCGAAGAACATTCCGGATGAGATCGACAAACAGCTGCGTGAAATCGCATGGCAAGCCGCTGTGGAAAGTCCCTTGAACGGAATCCGGGACAAAGACCGCAACGGCAAGGCCGACTAGCCTACCGTCCGGGACACGATCGGTCTGGGATAAACCGCTCCGCAGTGCCCAACGTTGCGAATTGACGGAGCAATGCCCTCCAGAAGATGGCTAGCCATCAGTCACCGTCGTTTCATAGAAGTGCGCCTTCAGAAGCGCTTGCACCTTCCGCACCTGCAGATTGAACTCGGCGTAGGTCTGCCACCATTCGTCAGTCTTATCGGTGGGATGGTCCATGACCTCGTCGCAACGGTGGGCGACCGGGCGGGTGTTCTGGCCGCCGTCGAGGCCGTTGAGTTGGCAGGTGAGGAGCGTCGCCGCCTCGCGCGTTTCTTCGATGATCTTCTTCGCGGACTCAACCGGTTGATCTCCGCGCCGGACCGATTTCAGAAGTTCGCATTCGAACTGCCGGCAACGCCCGGGACGATCGGCATAGACACTGCATCGGGTTCCTTCCAGATGAGGACACGGTTGACTGAAAGAACCGAGCTCTTCTTTGAATTCGATGGCCGTGCCCAGTTCCTCCATCCGTCGCGCTTCGGCAGCGGTCGCGCAAATCACCGAAGTGAAGAGAACGCCGTTACAGCATAGACTGCACTCCGTGCAAAGATCGTCAATCAGGGGATCGGTTTCCGTTTCGCTCATGCTGTAATAGCCGACGCAAGTTGCCAATTTTCGGGTCCCGAAACAACCGTCAAAGCTCCACTTGGCACCCTATACTCTCCACCCCAGAGTTCTCTGCATGAAGATCACACCGGAACAAGCTCGTCAGTCCCTGGACGCGATCGACGAGGCCCATTCATCGATTAAACGGGTGTTTGATCGACAATCGTGTCGCATCGTACTCGCTTGGGGAATCGCTTATCTTGTCGCTCCACTCGCAATGCACTTCATGGGTAACGACGGAATCCTCCTGCAACAGCTGAGTCTGGCAGGGGCGATCGCATACATGATCTACGAATGCTCGACGAAGGTCCTTGCTTCCGGACCGGGCTCCGCAAAGTTTGGGATATCGTAGGGTGTTTTGTTCGCCTTCGGCATGGTCTGGTTTTTCATTCTCTCGCCGTTCGGCTGGACGGAACTGAGCGCGATCGAGTTCAAGGTGATCCCGGAGCAAATGTGGGCCATGGGCGCCACGCTGGCGATGTTCGCCTACACGATGATGGGAATCTGGATGGACCGAATCTACCTGTGGATGGGGCTGTCAGTTACGGCCGCGGTCCTGGTCGGACAGTTCGTCTTTACCGAATGGTTCTGGCTTTGGTGCGGGATTTCCAATGGAGGTGTCTTGATTCTCGGCGCAATCATTCTGCTACGTCGACACAGCAAATGAACGGCATCGACCCAGTCATTCATCAGCCTGCTCGCCTTCGCCTGATGGCGATGTTGGTCGCCTTTGACCACGACGAGTGGATCGACTTTACAACGCTCAAGAAGGAACTGGATCTCACCGACGGCAATCTCGGCGCGCACATCCAGAAACTGGACGAGGTCAAATACGTGAAAGTGAAAAAGAAGTTCGTCGGCAAACGGCCGAAGACGCTTCTGCAGGCCACGGAAAAAGGGCGGACGGCGTTCACTACTCATCGACAGGCATTGCAGAAGTCCTCGGCGATGGGGGTTGAATGAACTCGGCTGCACGCCCATCGCCGAGAATCGGCGTCAGTGCCATTCCCGCCTCCGGCGTGCACGGAAATTTCGTTCACGAGATCATCTCGCAACGCCGGAGATCGCTCCGGTGAATGGATTGCCCAAATTTCAACTACTGGTAGTCTACAGGACTAGAGATTTCCGCTAGCTTGAATGGTTCGCTGGCCTAAAAATCCAGCCTTCGACCATTCAGTTTCCAGTAGCATACCCATTTGCGCATGCCGGTTCAGCCAAAGAAATTACTCGAGCGTATCCCGTTCCCAGCGAGCCTGACGGACGGTCGCAATCGCTTTGTTGCGATCAATTCAGCGCACGAGAACCTCTACGGCCGGAAGGAAGAGGAACTTACGGGCCAAAGCCCCACCCGCCTTGTCGCCAAGTCAGTCAAAAAAGCCCGCTTGCAGGAAATCCTTACCTCTTCGGGGAAGGAAGGTTGGCACGGCTCAATCATGAACGTCGATCGCCGCGGCCGTGAGTTTGAAGTCGTTCTGCACACTCGGCCTGTTTGGCTCGGCAATCGTAAACTGAAACTCGGTGTAGCCTGTCGCGCTGGGGAAGAAGAAGCGTTGATCCGCTCG
>JBMYQZ010000294.1:0-6946 GCA_049601855.1 Limisphaerales bacterium
GTTCACCGCCGGCACCAACCACGCTGCCGATCCATTCACCTTCAAGGCGCCCAAGGACTGGCGCAGCGAACGCATTCCCTTCCCCCTCGGTTTCGCGCCGGAACTCAAGTACACGGGCTTCGAGGAACTGCGTTTCGGCCCGGGCATGTTCCAACCCAAGAGCGACACCTATTGGACTTACGTCTTCTTCTGGTGGATCGACGGCGACATCAAGTTGACGAAGGAGCAAATGGAAAAGGACTTTGACAACTATTACCGCGGACTCAGCCGCGCCGTCGGATCACGCAAATTCACGATCGACACCAACAAGGTCTCGTCCAGCGTGACCGCCGTCGTGCAGAAGAACCTCGATGATCCCAATTTCACCGGAACACTCACCACCTACGACGCCTTCGCCACCGGCAGACTCGTAAAACTCAACCTCGAGATCTCCCGCCGCCACTATGCCAAACTGAACCGAACCTTCTACTTCTTCGCCGTCTCGCCTAAGCCGCGAACAGAGCCGGTTTGGAAGGAGATGCGCAGAATCGGCAACTCGTTCAAAGTGAAGTAGCTCAATCGGAGTTCTCCCCGAACCGCAACTGGACCGTAAACGACTGCCTGAACTCAGTGCTCGTTGACGATTAGGAGATCGAGGCCCTGGGGAGACTGGAGGATGGAATTGGCGGAAGGGGTGAGATTCGAACTCACGAACGGTTTAACCCGTCACCCGATTTCGAATCGGGCGCCTTCAACCACTCAGCCACCCTTCCGCCGGGGAGGGAGAATATGCCGAGCGGCCGGAATTCCATCAAGTGGAATCACCAACTCAGGGCGAGGGCACCTGCTGCACACGATAAAAGAGGTGCGGATTCGCAAGAGCATTGGAATCTACGAACTCAATCACCGCGTCTGGAGACGCAGTGATAGTCGCGATGATGAACCAAGGACCCGTGGGACTCTCCGCGCGTTGGATCTGGTATCTCTCTCCGGGAATGACCTGTAGGCCGAAGCCGAATTCTTCCTGCCCCGAGCTCAAGGACGTTCCGTTCGGGATGGAGACCAATTGCACGGGACTGTCACTGATCAGCAGGCCGTTCTCAGGCTGTTTCGCAACGGCGGTGTAGCTGACGTTCGTTTCACCGTGGTTGATCACACCGAAGAACCAGTCGCCCAGCAACGTGATATCCTGCGCGCTGGTGCGCACTGGAATTGACTCCGGCAGGTTGGCGCCGCCGCTCAAGCCACGAACGCTGTAGTTGTTCCGGTTGGGTGGCAGCCCCTTGCGAATCACGAGGTCGCCGCTGCCTTGCAGGTTTCGCAATTCGAACAAGAGGGCTCGTTGAGACGCCGCCACTTCGAGTTTGTACAGGTTGTTCGGTGCATTGCCCACCGTGGTCACGCCAGACACCTGTTGCCCGCTGCTGACATTGACGATGTTGTAGACCTGCGATCCCTCCAATGAGGTCGCGCGGATGCCGAAGCTCTGCGGCAACCCGGTATTGTTCTCCACACCAAGCACCCAGGTTCCCGGTGTCAAGCCACGCGTGGTGCCGTCCGGCACGATAAAGATGCTCTCGTCGTTGGCGCTACCGTGGACGCTGCGGTAATCGAACTCGTTGGCCAACGGAACGGCGCCCTTACGCAGATAGAGATTCAAATCCGCACTCAGACCGGTGAGTTCGAATCGCGCCCCACCTGAGTTGGTCGGCACTTCAAAGCTGTAGAGCGAGAAACCAACACCGGCGGAAACCGTTCCGTTCTCCAACGCACCATTGTTCAGCAAGGGGATGATGGTCGGTGGCGGTCCGTCCCCATCAAAGGACACGTTCAGTGAGACCTGGCTGGTCGGCGCCTCAATCCCTGGCTGCAGCGCGACGTAGTAGACCCCTGGTCGCAGGTTGAATCCGTTGTCTGCCGACAACTCAAAAGTACCCCCGGGGCCGTTGGCCAACAGCACGGTCGAACCTCCACCCGGTTCAAAGGAGGGAAGCCCCGAATTGCTGATCGCGGCCGACAATGGTCCCGTCGAATTCAGATGCAGGGTCGCCGAGGTCACGCCCGGTGGTACCGCGAACGAGTAATACGAGGGATTATGACCGAGCAAGGACCCGGTGAATCCACGGGTGGTGGTAATCAGGCTGAAGGGAATGCCATTGGCGGCATAGGTGAAATTCAAGCCCCAACAACGCATCTTGGGTTGCACGTTTGTGCCGCCGACGCGGGTATCCGTCACCCGCAGGGTCCAGTTGCTGTTGACGAAGCCACCATTAACGAACCACGTCGCCTCACCCCGGAATTGATACAGGTGTTCCTCCGGCAGGTAGTAGTTCTTGATCCGGAAACGATAGACTTCTGAGAATCTCTGACCGCCGGCCGTGGTTTGCACCAGCGCATACAGGTCACGCCCATCCGTCGTCAGGCTCATCCCACGGTCATTCCCCCCTCCACTGCTATCCAACACGGTCGAGGAAATGGCCTCCAAAGTCTCGGCATTGATCTCCACCAGAATGGCATCAGTACTGGAATCACTGTTCGTTCGCGTGCCGATGGCGTAAACACGATCTGGGCAACTGATGGCCAGCACATCATTGAAACTGTCCTCCGGGGAACCGGCCGTCTCACTCAGGTGCGTATAGTTCGTGGAGACGATCAAGTTGCCGTGTACGTCCCATCGCTCAATCGTCGACGCGGTGTTGCCAGCACCGGCATCGTGGGCACCCACCGCCCAGATGTTCGTCCGTGCAGCGGCGACGGCGTAGTACGGGCCGTCAGTCCCGGAGCCGGAATTGCGCGCCCAGATGAGACAACCATTGGTATCATAAGCGCGAATATGCGGTGCCACCGTGGCACCACCCGCGTTGACGTTGCTGTAGCCCACGGTAAACACGTGGGTGTTGCTCACCACCACCAAATCCAAACCGGCAGATGGGAAGGTTGTCGCTGGCAACGCCGGTTTCGAAATAAACACCGCCGGACGGAGATAACCCGTGCCACCACTCGTGACCGAGATTCCAGTGACATTCCCGTTGGCCCCGATGGTGGCGACCGCCGCCGCACCGGAACCAGCGTCATACAAATCAACGATCGTCACGGTCGGCGCCGTGGTATAGTTCGTCCCCCCACAAACCACATCGATCGACGTGATCACCCCACCGGATTCCGTCGCCGACGCGGAAGCCACAACCTGCTCCGTAGCCGTCCAGACCGGGAATCCAGCCGTCGTCACCTTGGACAGAAAGAATTTCTCATCGCCCGTGGCATTGTATTGGGCCGACCCAACGACAAAGAGATAGTTCGAACTGACCGGGACACCGAAAGCGTTGGTCACGGTCTCCGTGCTGTAGTCGATTCCATATAAACGGTCTGCACCAGAGATATACGGATTGTTCGTCACCCCGCGTGACAACACCGTCGCACCGTTGCCCGCCGCGCCTCCAACCACGGGCCCGGTATTCGGGATTCCGAGAATGATCGACTGATTCGTGGGCGTGACCGATGCCGCATTGCTGATCGAAAGACTCTGCAACTGCCACAAGGTGAATGGATTCGTGCTGTTGCCCTGGTTGATAGCCAACCGGACGAACGAGCTACCGGCCGGCCCAAACGGAAGGTGGTAGTTGGTGAAGCCCATTGTGCCGATTCCTGGGAACGGTTCCGCCAACAGCAATCCACCGTTGTAATAGACGTGATAATGGTCCTCCGCCACGAAGGTTTGGATTGCGAAATTGATACCGCCATTGGTCGTACCAGTATCAATATCGAGCGTCACACTGTTGGAATCACCTTGGGCATTGGGCAGCACCGGAAAGTAATCCTTGTTGGAAACACCCACCATGAAGACGCCTTCTGGAAGGACGACGAGATCTTTGAAGACGGTATTGTCACCATTCACCTGGCTGCTCGGCCCGACACCCGACGGATCCGGCCAGATGGACAACCAGTTGGTCAACACCGTGTTACTCCGCATGGGAACCGGATAATTGAACGCCAATCCCCAGTTGGTCTGCGAGCCGACCGCATTCGTAATCAGGCTGCCACAAGCGTACAGGGAATTGCCGGGACTGTAGATTGCTTCCGGTTGCGTGTGAGACCCGACCATACCCAACACATTGCTGTTAAGCAGGAGCGGTGGTGAAATGAGATTGGTGAACTGATTTGTCACCGCCTTGATCGGCAGAAGATTGGTCAGGTGAATCATCGTTCCCGATGCCACATTGTCCATCAATGACGTCGTCAGATTGGTGTCTTCGGTAAAATTGACATGAAAGTTGGTGCGTGAAAGATCGCCGCGATTTTCCGCGAGCAGAACTTTCGAACCACTGGGCGAGAAAAGATCGATCACCAGATCCGATGGCCTGGGGTGATCGATCGATATAAGCACATCCAACTCCGCAATCGTCCTGAATTCAGGGACTCCGAGCACGAAGTTGGTGGAGCCATAATCCGGCAGATCATGATCCAACACCGCCTCCAACGATCGCGTCTCGTTGATGGCAAAGTTGTGCTCCAGTGTGAACACCAAGGTCAACGATTGTCGGGTGGACGTATTATTCACCACCCGGGCAAACCAGATCCCGGGGGTCAATGGAACAATACTGGCCGCATTCACGTCGATGCCCATCGTGGCTGTATCCGGCGCCAGCAAAGCAAGAATGTCAGAATTCACATTCACATTGGTGACCTGGTAATTCGTACCATTGATATTGGTCACAAAGGTATTGGTGAAAAACGGGGCCGCCGGAATCTCGTCGTACGCCACGAGTAAATCGATCCCCGGATCCGTATTGGGAGCTCCTTGCACCGCCACATTCAGATTCGTCGCGGTCAAAGGCACCGAGATCAGATCGATAAACGATTCTCCGGGATCGACATCGAAAGTAATGACCGTCTGATTGCCGTTCTCCATCCGGTTGCGATTCTGGTTGTCGACGTTATCACCAATCCGCAAACCGGCTTCGACCACCATGCCGGTATGATTGAAGGCGTCATCAACCACGGTCAGCGTCCACAAGCCGATCGCGTTGGCGTTGAAGAAGTCCGCGAAGGAACCCGGACCATCACCCTGAGCATTGCTGGAGACCATATTGAACAGCCTTCGCTGCGTGGAGAAGATCCCGGGCGAAACGTCAGAGTTGTGATTCCAGAGGAACACATTTTCCCCATCATGGCTCAGGATCGCCGTCAGATCCCCGTAAGCTTGGTGGGCGAGACTGTTGGTAAACTCCGCACTGATGATGTTGGTGGAGATCAGGCCGATGCCAAACAAAGATATCCCTCCCGGAGCCGACGGGGCACCATCGGGAATCTCCAGCGGCGTTGGAAAAAACGGGATACCAATGGTCCCATCCGCATTCGTCTGGGTGAATCCATCAGCCGTCGAGATCGCCACCAAGCCGTACTCACCACCCTGCTGGTCCTCTGATTTCACCCCGAGGTAAAAGACTTCACCCAAGCTTGAGTCATCGAGCGTCACCAATTCCTCACCTCCGCGATTGGTCGACAGGAGCGTATTGGCATCCGTAAAGATGCTGGTGTCGAGATTGGTGATCGCCGGCGCTCCGGCAGCTGGTGGTTTGCCTCCACGGGTCACGTACAGATCGATGTCCGCCTCGGTGTTTCGTGTCTTGCCAATATTGGGCGGGAAAAAGGTGGCGAAAGCGACATAGCGCCCGGCATTGGTCAGCGGCCGAACGGTATTGGTCGAGACATTCGTTTGCGTGCCAGTCACGTTCGTGGACATCTCCGCGAACGGCGGCAGATTCTGGTTGGTAAAGATATAGAAATTCCACTGGTTCGTGGATCCGATCAATTGCATCGGGAAGTGCGGATAATTTGCACCGACCCGTTCCTCCTGCAGTGGGATACCGTTCAACAGGCGGCTGGTGACTCGGTTGGTCGTAAAGTCGCGGCTGGGATCATGCGTAAGCGTGATCTCATGTCCAATATCGGTCGATACCACCAGCACGTAATCCTGGGCGATATCGTTGGTGTCGTAACCGGTGGAGTTCACGTTGACACGATTGCCAAGGACCTTGATATCCAATGTCACGGCCCCGGAATTCGTCAGGGGGCCGCGAATGAAGACATTTTCCACATTGTTCACGAAATCCCGTTGCACATCCTGGTTGAGGTTGGTCGAACCGGGCTCCCCGGATTCCGTGAAGTCACTGCCGGCCACGAAGAAGTTGCCAATGTAATTGTCCCCATCGACCGTATTTGACACCACCAAATCAAGGTCGTTGACGAGTTTTACACCGGCGGCGGGGTTGCCCGGAGGATCGGTCCATAAGAGCGTCACTCGAATTCCCCGATCCTTGGCAGAATCATCAACTGTCAACTGATAATGATGGGTCTGCCCGGTATGGATACGGTTGGTCCCCAACCCACTCTGCTCCACCGCGACCGTGGTCGCCTGTTGAGAACTGCCGATAACATCCAGGAACTTGAAATCGCTGTTCTCCGGCAAGGTATTCGTCAGCGCCGGCATCCCCCAACCTTGCAGGTTCTGAAAATTGCGCGTGGCGTAATCGTATTGACCGCTCGCGGGACGCGCGCCGTTGATCAACAACGCCTTGCTCATGGCCGGACTGTTGGTGAGGAGGAAGTGGGTTTGGAAGTATTCCTCCATCAAAGACAACATGCCACTCACCACCGGCGCCGACATACTGGTACCGGATTCGTAGCGCAGGCCACCACCGTTCGTGTTGCCACCAAAAATTGTCGTATCGTGCGAGGTGAGATTCGTCCGGTGAAAGTTCGATGCCCGTAAGGAAAGAATCCACGTCCCCGGCGTCACCAAGTCGGGTTTAAACCGGCCGAAATCACCTTCCAATCCAACACCGACATTTCCTCGGCTCGAGAAACTCGCCACGTGCTCGTCGGTATCGGATTCCTCCAAAGCGGTCTGAAAGTTCGTGGTCGCAGGAATATTCCGGAGCGATTCCGTGGCGCCCACGGTGATCAC